>JBDTXL010000034.1:0-3245 GCA_040006195.1 Gemmatimonadota bacterium
CGCATGGCGGAGGAAGCCACGCGACAGTTCGCGATGCCGGAATCGCAGCTGCGATTCGCGGCCGATCTCAAAGCGCCCCTCTACTCGCCCGCTGTGGCGCGCGCCGACAAGAGCTGATTGATCGCCTTGGGGTCCGCCCGTCCCTTCGAGGCCTTCATCACGAGACCAACGAGCACCCCGAGCAGCTTCTTGTCGCCGGCGCGAAAGCGAATGGCGACGTCGGGATTCTCGGCGAGCACCTGATCGACCCAACCGGCCAACGCATCCTCGTTGCGCTCCTGCAGCAGCCCCTCGCGCTTTGCGATGTCGGCAGGGAGATCGCGCGACTTCACCGCGATCGCGAAGATCGTCTTCGCGGCCGAACTGCTCACCGTGCTGTCGGCGACCATGCCGATCAGCTTCGCGAGCGAGGACGGCTCGACGGGGAACGTGTCGATCGACGCACCGCTCTTGACCTCCTGCAGCACATCGCGGATCACCCAGTTCGCCGCGGCCTTTGGCTCCGCCCCCGCCTTGACGACGCTCTCGAAGTACGCACCGGTGGGCAGATTCGCCGTGAGCACCTCGATGTCCGTTGGTGGGAGCATATACACGGTGGCGAAGCGCGTGCGCTTGGCGTTCGGGAGCTCCGGCAGCGAGACGCGCGACTGATCGATCCACGCGCGAGCGAGCTGCAACGGCGGCAGATCAGGCTCGGGGAAATATCGATAGTCGTGGCTCCCCTCCTTGCTGCGCGCCGGACGTACCTCGCCACGATCCGCGTCCCACAGCATCGTCTGCTGCGTGATCTCGCCGCCCTCGATGAGCACTTCGACCTGGCGCGCGAACTCGACCTCTAGCGCGCGCTCCACGCCGGAAAACGAGTTGAGATTCTTGACCTCGGTCTTGGTGCCGAGCGTCGTCTCGCCGCGGAGCCGCGCGCTGACGTTGGCGTCGACGCGGAGACTTCCCTCCTCCATGTTCGCGTCGCTCACCCCCGTGTACTCGATCACCTGCTTGAGCGCGCGCAGGTACGCACCCGCCTCCACCGACGAGCGCATGTCGGGCTCGCTCACGATCTCGATGAGCGGAACGCCCGAACGATTGAGGTCGATTGCAGTGACACCAGGATAGCGATCGTGCACCGATTTCCCCGCGTCCTCTTCCATGTGCACGCGCGTCACCCGAACCGTGATCGGCGTGCCATCCGCGTTCGAGCCGATAACGAGCTTCCCGTGTTCGGCCAGAGGCTTGTCGAACTGAGAGATCTGGTAGCCCTTGGGGAGATCCGGATAGAAGTAATTCTTGCGCGCGAAGATCGACGTCTCGTTCACGGTCGCCTCGAGTGCGTGCGCGGCGATCACGGCGAGGCGTACGGCCTCCTCGTTGAGCACGGGAAGTGCCCCCGGGAGGGCGAGACACACCGGGCAGGTGTTCGCGTTCGGCGCGGCGCCATATGCGGTGCTGCAGCTGCAGAACGCCTTCGTGCGCGTGAGCAGCTGCACATGCACCTCGAGGCCAACCACCATTTCATAATCGGCGAACGTTCGCTTCGCGTCGCTCATGGCTTCCCCGCGCGGTCGGCTTCCAGCGCAAATGCGCCGCGAAACATCGTCTGCTCGTCGAAGTGGCGCGCGAGCAGCTGTCCGCCGACAGGCAGCCCATCGATGTTGCCGATCGGCACCGACATCGCAGGGACGCCCGCGAGATTCGCCGTCGCCGTGAAAATGTCGTTCAAATACATGTCGTACGGGTCCGACTTTGCGCCGAACTCGAACGCGGGGCTCGGAGTCGTCGGCGTGAAGAGCAGATGCACGCCGGACTCGAATACCTCGCGGAAATCCCTGGCGATCAACGTACGCACTTCCTGCGCCTTCTTATAGTAGGCGTCGTAATAGCCGGCAGAGAGCACGTAGGTGCCGAGCAGAATGCGACGGGTGACTTCGGGGCCGAAGCCCCTCGTGCGCGTCGACTCGTACATCTCGCGGAGCCCCTTCGCCTCGACGCGCAGCCCATACCGCACACCGTCGAAACGCGCGAGATTCGACGACGCCTCGGCCGGCGCGATGATGTAGTAGGCAGGGATCGCCAGATCGGTGTGCGGAAGCGAGACGTCACGCACCTCGGCGCCGCGCGCGCGGAGCGCATCGAGCGCATCGTCGCAGAGCTTCGTGATGCGCGGATCGAGCGAGCTCGGGAAATATTCACGCGGCTTCCCGATCACGACGCCCTTCAGATCGGCGGTCGCCGCAGCAGCGTATCGATCGACCGGGCAGTCGGCGCTCGTTGCGTCGCGCACATCGCGGCCGGCGATGACCTCGAGCGCGACCGCGGCGTCCTGCACCGTCGCGCCGAACACGCCGACCTGGTCGAGCGACGACGCAAAGGCGACGAGTCCGAAGCGGCTGACGCGTCCGTACGTCGGCTTCACACCGACGATGCCGCAATACGACGCGGGCTGCCGAACCGAACCGCCTGTTTCGGAGCCGAGCGCGATGCGAACAATGCCGGCGGCGACGGAGGCAGCGGAACCGCCGGATGAGCCTCCGGGCACCCGCGTGCGATCGACCGGATTGAGCACCGGCCCCCATGCGCTGTGCTCGTTCGAGCTGCCCATCGCGAACTCGTCCATGTTCGACTTGCCGACGAGAACCGCCCCCGCGTCGCGGAGGCGTGTGACAACCGTAGCCTCGTACGGGCTCACGTAGCCCGCGAGGATGCGCGAGCCGCACGTCGTTTGCAGATGGGTCGTCGCGATGTTGTCCTTCGCGACGAAGGGCATGCTCGCGAGCGCGAGCGACGAGGGAATTGCGTCGACGGCGGCGGCATCGTCAAGCGCGCGCCCTTCGTCGGTCCAGAGGATGCAATTGAGGCCCGTGGGACCAGCATCGACCTTCGCCATACGCTCGAACGCATCGCGGACCGCACTCACGGCCGACGTGCTCACTCCACTGACTCGTCGTCGCCGGTGCTCTCGTGCGTCGCGAGACGCGGCACGAGGAGGAAGCCGTCGCGCGACTCCGGTGCGAAGGACTCGAGTGGCCGCGCGAGCGGGATCGGCGGGCCGATGTCGATGCGCAGCGGCATCGCCGCGTCGCCGACGCCGGCGGCCGCCATCACGCCGGTGGTCTTCACCTGCCCGAGCGCGTCCATGTGCGAGAGAATGCCATTGAGCTGCCCGACGAGCTCGGGAAGCTGACTCTCGGGCACCGCAAGCCGCGCGAGCGCGGCGACGTGACGAACATCATCCGGTCCGATCGCCATTA
>JBDTXL010000035.1:0-6699 GCA_040006195.1 Gemmatimonadota bacterium
GGTCGCCCGCGAGCGAGAGCGTGTCGGCCCACGGCTGCATGAAGGTCATGCGCGGATACTCCATGCCGCCACCCGTGAGCACGCCCTCCATCGATGTCATCGTGGGCCACGGATATTCCCAGAGGTACGACGAGAGCTGCTCGACCGCATCACGAGTGTAGCGGGCACCGCCGGCGGCCCACGCGGAAGCGCGTGCATCGAGGCGGAAGAACGAGTACACATCCACGGTGTCCGGTTGTCCGCTCGTGCGCTCGATCAGCGCGCGCGTGGCATCCCACTGATAGCGGTCGCTCGTTCCCCACGCGAAGTCGCGCACGTTGGGCGCGGTGAAGTGCCAGGTGACCGTCGGCGCTTGCGACGCGAACGTCGATCCGCCATCGCCCGGCCTGCTGATCGTCACCACGGCGCCGGAGCTGCGCGCCCGCGCGAGCTTCGCGCGCGCGGCAGCGCTCAGCACGGCGTCGGGATTCTCGAGAGAGCCCGTCGCGCCGACCACCCATCCGCGCGGCGCCGAGATGCGGACGTCGTAGTCCGCGTGATCCATGTAGAACTCTGCCTCGAGCAGATACGGGTCTGCCACCCAGCCGTTCACATCATCGTAGACGGCGAGTTGCGGATACCAGTAGCCCATGAGGTAGAGATGCTCATCGCGCCCCTCGCGGCCGTCGGAGGGAGTGAGCGGAGGGATGAACGACCAGGTAATCTCGAGCGTCGTCGAGTCGTGAGGGAGAAGGGGCGTGCGCGGCGTGAGCCACATGACGGTCCCGTCGACGATGTAACCGGGATACTTCGCCGATGGCTCCGTATCATCGTGCGAGAATAGTTTAATGAGCGTCAAACCATTCTCGACGACATTGCCGAGCGTGATGCCGTCGGTGAGCGGAGCGTTGTCGCGACGCGGGCTCTCAGCGCGAAAGACGTTCTGCCGCAGATACACCGCGAGCTGGGCGAGCGTATCGGGCGAGCTGTTGACGTACACCACGCGCTCGCTCCCCGTGAGCGTGTTGGTCGCCGGATCGATCGACGCATCGATCGAGTAGCGCGCGTGTTGTACCCACGCGCGCGGGCCCGGCTCACCGGTGCGAGTGCGCGTGCCGCTTGCCATTGCGCGGGCGAAGGCGGGAGGAATGATGACGGCGCCGGGGACCGGGCGTCTGCGCGCGGCGCTGTCAGCGTGCGCGGCGGGAGCGCGGCGCCCCTGCGCGCTCGCGGTAAGAGGCGTAGCCGGAAGCGCGACGAGGAAGGCGAGCGAAAGCGCGAGTAATACAGGGCGCAGCGAGCGACTTGCGAGCACGAACACTCCGGGTGATGAGCCAACGTAATGTTGGCCGGCGCCCGCGCGCCGACAATGCTAGGCTCACGTGACACGCTAGCTCGGGAGCTGCTTCGCCTCGCTCCGCTCCGCCGCCAGCTTCGCCGTGAACCGCTGCGCCTCGGCGATCCGCTCCACCTCGATCGCGATCGAGTCTACCGATTGCTGGAGCTGCTCGAGCTTCCCCGAATCGAGCGTCGATGGGCCGCGCTCGGCCTTCTTCGCGGAAGCAAGCGCGAATCTCGCGGCGACGTAGATGACCGTGCCCGCGGCAACCGTGGCGACGATCGTGAGCATCACGCCCGCGAAGCTGATCACATCCGGATCCACCATTCCCGTCGCTCCTTGGCTGGAGGGCGCACTTCACCCGTGGCTAAACGTACGAGCGATCTCAGGCGGCGGTTTCGATTTGTGTGGGAGCGCTCAGATCGTCGCGTCCGCGCTCTGCAGCGGCGCGCGCGCGTCGACGGCGGCGGCGGCTGGCCGGCGATTGGCGAGCCAGACGCCGGCGAGAATAATTGCGAAGCCGAGCGCGTGGATCGCGGTGAACTGCTCGTGCAACACGATCCCCCAGAGCACGGCGACGATCGGAATCGTGTACGTCACCGACGTCGCGAAGATGATGGTGCCCGCCTGCAGCAGCTGATTGAAGAGCAGCACGCTGATCGCCGTGCCGAAGGCACCGAGGATGGCGATGTAGCCGAGGGCGGCTGGGGCGGCGGGATTGGTGCGAAGAGTGGAGACGAAGCTCGTTTCCACGAGGAGAAAGAGAAGCGAAGGGATGCCGACCGTCGTGAGCGCGACGGATGTCACAAGCACGGGGCTTCGTTTCGCGAAGAAGCCTTTCACGAGATTCACGTTGGTGCCGTACGACAACGTCGCGATGAGCACGAGGCCGGCGTAGGCGAGATTCGTCGAACGATCGGCCTCGGGACTCCCGGCGATCGCGAGGAGCGCTGCACCAACGATGCCAATGACGATGCCGATCACGTTCGACAGCGGAAAGCGCTGTCGGAAGAACAGCCACGCGAGGATCAGCGCGAAGATCGGAACCATCGACGTGAGCACGCCAACGACGGCGGATGGCAGAACCGTCTCCGACTTCGCGTAGAGAAAAGCGGGAAGCGCATTTCCCGTGAGCCCGACAACGAAGAGCAGCCCGATTTCTCTGGTGCTGAGGTCGCGGAAATGCCGGAGCGCGAAGGGGAGGAAGCAGAGCGCGGCAACGCTCATGCGGATGAGCGCGAGCTCGAGCGGGTCGAAGCCCTTGAGCCCCTCCTTCATCAGGATGAACGAGCTTCCCCAAATGATGGAGAGGAGAATAAGCACGATCCACGCGCGTGCGCCGTTGCGCGCGCTCACGCTGTGCGCAGCTGCGGCGCGCGAAGGAGCGAGTCGACGCTCAGCGCCGAGGCGTCGACCGTCGCGAGCACCCATGCCGCCACGGACATGAGGTAGACGCCGTACTGCATCTGCGAGAGTCCCGAGAGCACCATGGCCGTTGCAAAGGCACAGAACAGCAGCGCCGATCCCACGCTCGCCAGCCTCACGCGCGCGCCGAGGAGCATCGTCAGGCCCAACGTCCCCTCGGCGATGGTCGCCAGCACGGCGAGGGTCGGAATGATCGCCGCCGGTGCGAAGGCGTTCACCACCGCGGTATAGGTGATGAAGTGCTGGAAGTCGCCCCACGATACGCCCGGCGCGTCCGGTGGACCGAGAAAGCCGAGGCGGTCGATGACGTTCTCGAAGAAGGCAAAGCCGATGGTCATTCGTGCGAGCGTCGCAATCCAGCGAACGCGGCCCGCGGTGATCGCGAGCGCCGCGGCGATGGGCGTGAAGATCACCGGGTAGTAGATGTTCGCGAACGCGGGCTGTGTGCGCACGCAGAAGATCACCGTCCAGATGATCTGCACGATCACGAGCGCCCACAGCGCGAGAAATGCAGTGCGCCTCGTGCGGACAATGGCATCCTCCGCCCGAGTCACGAGCGCGCGCAACGTCATACGGGAACCGTCAGTGGCGTGCTCTTGCCGGCGAAGACCATGGCGAGGAAGCGGACTGGTTTGGACGTGCTCGCATTCGCGGAAACGCGGTGCACCGTGCCCGGCGGCTCGTAGAACATCGCGCCGGCGTGATAGACCGTCTCCTCGCCGCCGTCGGCCTTGAAGCGGAGAGCGCCTTCAATGACGAAACCAAAGACGAACCCGATGTGGCGATGCGCGTGATCGACCTCTCCGGGCGCGTACGTGATGTCCAGCGCGGTCATCTTCCAGCCGTCGAGTGAGACGGGGGGGAGCTCCTGCGTGAAAATCGGCGCCTTTCCCTGTGTGCTCGGCGTGGGCGACGTCGCGGACGCGATCGACGGCGTGAGCAGCAACGCGGCGCCGGCGCGCGCGAGCGTCTCGATCATGTCGCGGCGGCTCAACTGTGTAATCGAGGTCATGGCACGGGTGGGTTTGGGTTGTAAGCTGGGTACGAAGAGAGATTACCCCTCGCATGGAGCCTCAGCAAGCGCCAAATTCCGCTCATATGACTGGTCCAAAAAGGGGTACGTCCGTCGCCCAGCGCGGCTCGGCCGCCGCACCGCTCCTCGTCGCGCTCGACGGCTCCGCGCGCGAGCCACTGCACCGCCAGATCTACGAGGGTGTGCGTGCAGGGATCATCACCGGCCGCTTCGCCGCCGGGATGCGTCTTCCCTCCACGCGCGTGCTGGCGACCGAGCTCGGCGTCGCACGCAACACGGTGGTGCTCGCCTTCGATCAGCTGCGCGCCGAGGGATACCTGACCGCGCGAGGAAGCGCGGGCACGCGCGTGCGCGCGCTGCTGCCGGACTCGCTGATCAGCGTGAATGCGGCACGCCGAGGCGCGCGAGCAGCGCGCGCCGCAGCGACAGCGCCGGCGGTAGCCACTCGGCGCGCATCCGCGTCGCTTTCGCCGCGGTGGACGCAGCTGGTCGCGCGCGTGCCCGACATCGGCTCGCTCCGGGACATAGCGCCCGTGCCCTTTGCGCTCGGCATGCCGGCGATCGACGCGTTTCCGAGCGCACTCTGGGCGCGCATTACGACGCGACGCTGGCGGAGTGGTGCCGTCTTCCTCGGCCACGCCGCAGCCTCCGGTGACGAGTCGCTGCGCAACGCGATCGCAGAATACGTGACGAGTGCGCGCGGCGTGCGGTGCAGCTCCGATCAGATTCTCATCGTGAGCGGCGCGCAGCAGGCGCTCGATCTCGCGGCGCGCGTGCTCGTCGAGCCCGGCGATGCCGTGTGGATGGAGGATCCCGGGTATCCGGGCGCGCGCGCCGCGCTCGTCGGTGCGGGCGCGCGTGTGATCCCCGTTCCGGTTGATGAAGAAGGAATGAGCGTTGAGGGGGGCGAGCGTCTCGCGCCGCGTGCGCGCCTCGCGTACGTCACGCCGTCGCATCAGTTTCCGCTCGGCACCATCATGAGCGCGTCGCGCAGGCTCGCGCTGCTCGACTGGGCGCGACGCGTTGGCGGCTGGGTGCTCGAGGACGACTACGACAGCGAGTTTCGCTATGCCGGGCGGCCGATTCCGTGTTTACAGGGGCTCGACACGGAGCGCGGCGGCGCGACGCACGTGCTGTACATCGGAACGTTCAGCAAGACGCTCGCACCGGCGCTTCGGCTCGGCTACATCATCGTCCCTGACGAGTTCGTGGATGCATTTCGCGCCGCGCGCGCGATCTCGGGCGGTCATTCACCGACGATCGATCAGGGAGTGCTCGCGGACTTCATTGGCGAGGGACACTACGTGCGACACGTGCGCCGCGTGCGCGCATTGTGCGCGGAGCGGCAGCAGGCGCTGCTCGCATATGCCTCGAGTGAGATCGGAGATGCGCTCGAGCTCGCGCCCGACGCCGCGGGGCTGCACATGGTGGGATGGCTGCCTTCGCGCGCGAGCGATGAGAAGGCGACGAGCGCGGCGGCGCGCGAGGGAGTGAGCGTCATCCCGCTGTCGCGCTATTCGGCGGTGGCGCCGAGGCGAGGAGCGCTCCTGCTCGGCTACGCGGCGTTCGACGACGGCGAGATTCGCGAGGGAGCCCGGAGACTCGCGCGGGCGCTTGGTGCGAGCCGGTGAGCGATCAGTGGACCGGTGTCAGCCCCTTCAGCATTCCCTTCGCGGCATCGGTGGCGGCGGCGTCAACGCGCTCCACATTGGAGCAGTGCCAACTCAGCGAGCCCGCGAAGCTCTTCTCCTTCGTGTGCGGGTGGCGCCTGATCTCGATGTCCTCCATCGCGATCGGCGACGTGAGCCCGGAGAACTCGGCTGTACCGCGCGAGCCGCTGTCGGAGATTGTGATCGTGAGGTGCGACTCGGGGCGCGTGATCACGGGAAGCGGCACCGTGGAGTTCTCGCGCCCGATAAACATCGTGAGCGGACCGCTAGGGCCCTTCTTGCCCGCGCCTGAGCCTTTTCCCGTATCGACAGCTGGCGTGAACGAGCCATCGCGCTCGTAGCTCTTCACTGCGAGTGACAACAGCTGCAGCGTGCCGCGCGCCGACTTCGCACTCATGTGGTAGCCGTTGAGCGGCCCTTCGCCCGCGGGCCCGACCGAGCACTGTTCGACCGCGAAGTCCGTGTCGACGGTCGCATCGCCGGTAAGGTGTATGTGACCGCGGCTTGTTTTCGCCTGCGACTCCGGGCCCTCGACGGACGACGCGCTCTCGCCGGACGAGGACGAGTCGCGCCCGCCGCATGCGACCGCGGACAGGATCGCGAGTATTGCGCCCGTTCGTCTCGCCGAAGTAGACACGGCGCGGTGCGGTAAATGGCGGCGAAATCCGAGGCCCGTCATACCATCGTCTCCAGTTTGCGTGCTGCGGCCGAGTCCGGCCGGCTGCTGTAGCAAATAGCTTCTTCTGCGAACCGCCGCAAGGCAAGGCGCCAGTCAGCTCCGGTCGAGCTCCTTCAGATGTAGCGCCTCGTGTAGGTTCTTCACAATAACATCCATACCGCGCTCGCCGTTGCTGAAGATCACGAGGCCGCGTTTCGACTTCGGAAGCAGCAGGATCATCGTCTTGATGCCGTCGTCGGAGCCCGTGTGGAGGAGGAGAATCGGGTCCCCCGGTGGCCCTTTCATGACTTCCCAGCCGAGTCCCATGGCTTCGCCAGGCTTGCCCGACAGCTGCACCTGCGGCTTGATCATTTCGGCGTAGAGGGTGGGAGAGAATCCGGCCGATCGTGGTGACGAGCCAGTCGGCGGCGCTCGCGCGGTCGCTCGTGCGCATTCCTCCGTTGATGGTAGCGCCGACTGTGTCGTGGCCAATCGCGAAACGAAGGATGTCCATCGCCGGATTCCATCCGAACGTCGTCTCCTTCATGCCGAGCGGCTGGAAGATGATCGAGTCGGCGAGATGGGGGAGCGTGGT
>JBDTXL010000036.1:0-9958 GCA_040006195.1 Gemmatimonadota bacterium
GGACGAAGCCGCGATCATCCTTCACGTCGACCACGAGCGCGTTGACCTCGGTGCGGCTCGCGACGCCGATGAGCTCCCAGCCGCGATCGCCGAGCGCGGCCCAGCGATTGACGTAGAGTCCGCGGACGACCTTGGGGAGCGGGACGAGGGGCGGGCGGAGGTCGGGGAGCGAATCGGGGGAGGCGATGCGCGCAGGGGCCGCGCAGAAGTTGGACTGCGGTGCGGGCTTAGCCGGAGCCTGCGCGGAGATCGATGATCCGCCCGCAATCGTGAGCAGCGTAGCAGTGAGAGCGCGGGCGCGATGAAGCATTTCGCAATCTATCAATTGCGATACGCAACCGCTGGCGATTCATGTCTTCAGCTATAACTTCTGAATTCGACGGCCGCTGCGTCGTCGCTGCCTTCCCCACCGCAGGAGCTCCATGTCACGCTCGTTCGTAGCCATCTCATTCGCCATGATCGCGCAGACTGCGAGCCTGGCCGCGCAGCAGCCCGCCGGGCCAGTCGCCACGACAATCGCGAGAGTAGACACCCTCCACGGCGATGTTCGAATCGATAACTACTTCTGGCTTCGCGAGAAGTCCAATCCGAAGGTGATCGCGTATCTCGACAGCGAGAACGCATATACGGCCGCGGGCATGCACCACACTGAGGCCCTGCAGAGCAAGCTGTACGGCGAGATGCTCGCGCGCGTGAAAGAAACCGACCTTACCGTGCCGTACCGCGACAGCGGCTTCTGGTACTACTCGCGTACGGAGCAAGGGAAGAGCTATCCCATCCTGTGCCGAAAGAAAGGCTCGCTCGACGCGAAGGAAGAGATCATGCTCGACGAGAATGCGATGGCCAAAGGCAAAAAGTTCTTCTCGCTCGGCGAGGTTCAGAGGAGTCCGGACAACAAGCTCGTCGCATATCTCGAGGACACGACCGCGCTGCGCGTGTACACGCTTTACGTAAAAAATCTCGTGACGGGCAAGCTTCTCGCCGATACGCTCGGCGAGATCGTGCCCGGCCTCGCGTGGGCCAATGACAATCGCACGCTATTCTACTCGACCGCGGACTCGGCGCGCCGCACGAACGCCGTGTGGCGCCACACGCTCGGCGATCCACGATCGAAGGATGTGCTGGTGTTCGAGGATGACGACGTCCTAAACAATGTGAACGTCGGGCGCACGAAAAGCGGGAAATTCGTGCTGATCGCCGATGATGGCTTTACGAGCTCGGAATGGCGCGCGATTCCGACCGCCTCGCCGACGACTTCGCCGCGCGTGATTGCACCGCGCCGCGCGAACGTGCAGTACACCGTCGACCACATCGATGGCGCATTTCTCATGGTCACCAACGACGGCGCGCGCAACTTCAAGATCATGCGCATTCCCGAGAATGACTTCACGCCGGCGAAGTGGACCGAATGGCAGCCGCACAGCGACGCGGTGTTCGTCGAAGGCGTCGAGCCGTTCAAGCATTTCGTCGTCGTCTCGGAGCGCGCCGGCGGACTCCCCCGCCTTCGCGTCACCGATCTCGCGACGCGCGCGACGCACTTCATCACCTTTCCGGAAGCCGCATACGGCGTGTTCCCAACGCAAAACGCCGAGTTCGACTCGCCGACGCTGCGCTTTCAGTATTCGTCGCTCGTAACGCCGGCATCGACGTACGACTACGACATGGCGACGCACAATCGCGTTCTCAAAAAGCGACTCGAGGTGCCGGGCTACGATCCGTCGCGGTACGAGGTCAAACGATTGATGGTGAGCGTACGCGACGGCGCGCGCGTGCCGGTGTCGATGCTCGTGAAGAAGGGATGGGTTCGGGATGGCAGTCATCCGCTGCTGCTCTACGCGTACGGCTCGTACGGCTACACGACCGAGGCGACATTCAACTCGCCCGCATTCAGCCTCGTTGATCGCGGCTTCGCCTACGCGATCGCGCACATCCGCGGCGGGCAGGAAATGGGGCGTCAGTGGTACGACGACGGCAAGATGTTGAACAAGAAAAACACTTTCAATGACTACGTCGACGTCGCTGAATATCTCGAAAGGGAGAAGTACACGAGCGCCGACAAGATGGTGGCGAATGGCGGCAGCGCCGGCGGCCTTCTCATGGGCGCCATCTCGAACATGCGCCCCGATCTCTTTCGAGCGATCGTCGCCGACGTCCCCTTCGTCGACGTAATCAACACGATGATGGATGCGTCGCTGCCGCTCACGTCGCAGGAATGGCAACAGTGGGGCGACCCGCACATCAAGGCGCAGTACGATTACATGAAGACGTACTCGCCGTACGACAACGTCGAGCACAAAGCGTATCCGTGGATGCTCGTGACCTCGTCGCTCAACGACTCGCAGGTCTCATATTGGGAGCCGGCGAAGTGGGTGGCAAAGCTACGGGCGACGAAGACGGATTCGAATCCGCTTTACTTCAAGGTCAACATGGCGGGCGGTCACGGCGGGAGCTCCGGACGCTACGACCGGTTGCACGAGATCGCATTCCGCGACGCATTCATGCTCGACGCCGTCGGGCAGCGGGAGCAGGTCTCCATCGTACAGTGAAATCAATGAACGCAGCGTCGAGCGCTCGTTCGTTCGCGACCCTCGCGGGCGTGTGCCTCGCGCTCGCCGCTCAACCGCTCGCCGCGCAGCGCGCGAACCACCCCGACTGGACCGCGCGCTACCAGGCGGTCGTAGCCGAGAAGGGGCAGAAGGCGGACAGCGTGCGGCTGCACGAGCTGTTCGCGCTCGATTGGGATTACGGCAACATCGAGTACCCCGAGGGCGCGACATACTCCGGCTACAAGGGGCAGAACGATCGATGGACGGATGTGTCGCTCGCCGCAATCGCGCAGCGAAAGAAGGAGCTGCAGAATCCGCTGGCGGTGATCTCGTCCATCGATCGTGCGTCGCTCTCCACCAGAGACCAGCTCAACTACGATCTCTTTCGCCGCGGCGCCGAGGATAAGATCGCGGGCACGCGCTTCCCGGGCGAGTATCTCTCGATTGATGCGCGGAGCGGGCCGCAGCTGCTCTCGCAGGCTCTCGAGCTCAACCCGAGCGCAACTGTGAAGGACTACGAGGACATCCTCGCCCGCGTCAACGGGCTCGGCGCTGTCGTCGATGAAACGATCGTGCTCCTGCAGAAGGGACTCGACGCGAAGGTGACGGCGCCGAAAATCACGCTTCGCGATGTACCCGATCAGGTGAAGGGGCTGCTCACCGCTGATCCGCTGAAGAGCCCAGTGCTCGTGATGTTCTCGCGCTTTCCGGCGAGCATTCCGGCGGCGGAGCAGACGCGGCTCACCGACGCGGCGGTGAAGGCGTACACCGACAGGGTGAAGCCAGCGTACGACCGGCTCTACACTTTCCTCACGACGAAGTACATCCCGGGCGCGCGGGAAACGGTAGGCATGAGCGCGCTCCCCGATGGCGCCGCGTGGTACGCGTACAACGTCCGCATCCAGACGACCACCAATCGCACCCCCGCGCAGATACACGAGACGGGGCTGGCCGAGGTGAAGCGTATACGCGGGCAGATGGACAGCGTGATGAAGTCGATCGGCTACACGGGAACGTTCGCCGAGTTCACGAACTTCCTGCGCACCGATCCGAAGTTCTTCTTCACCGACAGCGCGGATCTCGTGCGCGCGTATCGGGACATCGTGAAGCGCATCGATCCGGAGCTCATCAAGCTGTTCAAGCATCTGCCGCGGCTGCCGTACGGAGTCACGACCATTCCATCGTACGCGGCGAAGTCCGCGACGACGGCGTACTACCAGCCGGGATCGTACGAGGCCGGGCGTCCGGGCTACTACTATGTGAACACGTACGCGCTCAACACGCGTCCCAAGTGGGAGATGGAGGCGCTGTCGTCGCACGAGGCGGTGCCGGGGCATCATCTGCAGATCGCGATCTCGCAAGAGCTCACCGACGTCCCCGACTTTCGCCGCTACGGAGGCTACACGGCGTTCGTGGAAGGGTGGGCGCTGTACTCAGAGAGCCTGGGCCCGAGCATTGGACTGTATAAGGATCCGTATTCGAAGTTCGGGCAGCTGACGTACGAGATGTGGCGCGCGATCAGACTCGTGATCGACACGGGGATCCACGCGCAGGGAATGTCACGCCAGGACGCGATCGACTACTTCGAAGCCAACTCGGCGAAGACGCACAACGACATCGTGGTCGAGGTCGACCGGTACATCACGACGCCGGGGCAGGCGCTCGCGTACAAGACGGGCGAGCTCAAAATCAAGGAGTTGCGCGCGTACGCCGAGCAGCAGCTGGGCGACAAGTTCGACGTGCGCGAGTTCCACGATGAGGTGCTGGGGCAGGGCGCGCTGCCGCTGGATGTGCTCGACGCGCGGATCAGGGCGTGGGTGAGCGAGAAGAAGACGAAGGCGTGAGTTAATACCCCAACAACGCCGCCCAGAGCTGCGGATACATCGCCATGCTCTGCGCCCGGTACTGCGGTCGATACCCGAACAGCACCACATGCCCCTTCCCTTCCTTCACATCCACCAGCGCCGCCTTTCCCCGAATCTTCTCGGCGCCGAGCAACCAGCCCGATAGCAGCGCCGTCCCCGTCGACGGATACACCGCCGCCGCAGTCGCGCGCGTCGTGTCCGTGATCTCGAACGCCGGCCCGCTCTCGAACCACGCAGCTGGATGCGCGAGCATCAATTTGTTCAGCGGATGCGACTGGTCGAGGTTCAGCGCGAAGAGCGAGCCGGGCGCATAGAAGTCGCGGTCGCTCACGCCCTCGAGCACGTTCTTCACCGGCAGCTTCAAATACTCGATCGCCCAGCGACTCGCGTCGTTGAACGCCACGAGTGTTCCACCCGCGTTGACGAAGTCGTGCAGCTCCGCATCGCCCGCGGTGCCGAGACCGCCCTTGAGCGAGTCGGGATACCCCGCCTCGCGCGCGCCCTGCTGTAACCCGCGCGGCGACTCGTCGGGGAGGATGATCGCGTCGAAGCGCGACGCGAGATTCCCCGCGTGCACCTCGCGATCGCCGATGACGGTGAACGGAATGCGGTACTGGTCGAAGATGAAGCGCGTCCATCCCTCATCCATTGACGGGTTCCAGCTTCTGTAGATCGCGATGCGGCGCGCGGTCTTGCCGCTGAGCCCAGGCACGTCGAGCTTCGGCGGCGGAATTTGCGCGATGATGTCGGAGGTCGTGACCGGAAACGAATCAACGGCGATCGCGCCTACGCCCATCAGGAGCGGCAGCGTTTGCGCCGTCACATCGTACGGAGCCTTCGGCGGGCCGCCCGGATATTCGTGCAGATCGGGATAGTGCTGATTCTCGAGCAGCGCCTTCGCAAAGCCGCCGTACGGCTGGTCGAGCATCACCACGTAAGTGCCGGCCGAGAAGCGCACGCGATTCGCCACGAACGGCGCGGTCGCGCGACGGATCTCCACCTGACCACGCTGCAGAATCCGCAACACCGTACGCAGCGATGACTGATCCGGCTGCTGCATCGGGATCAGAAACGCAGCGGGCCACTTCTCGCGCTGCGCTGCCTTCTTTCCCTGCACCGCGCGCTCGCTCACGCGCGAGAAGTTCTCGAGCCACGTCGTTCGCATCGGCGCCGCAGAGCTGAGCAATGCCCACGACGCGCTCACCTGATAGTCGACGATGTTGCCGACCGTCCATATTCCGCCCTGCCACGGCACGAGGAAATTCCACGACGACATTTTGGAGTCGTAGCCGCGCCCCGGCTTCAGCGAGTCGAACGGCGTCACGAGCGGCGTCGCGAGGCTCGCGCTCGCGGTCTCCGTGAGAATGCGCACGCCGCCATGGTAGTGCTGATACGCCCGGCTCGGCGTCCACGCGTCGTACGTCGAGTTGTTCGTGATGCCGGTTTTCCCCTGGGCCGTCAGCCGCCACGTCATATCGAGCCCGAGCGCGTTCACACCGGAAATGAGGATCGGATCCACATTCGGCTCGATCGGATCCATGTACGGCGGGATGAACAGCCGCGCCTCGTCGGAGCCCTGCTGGTGGATGTCGTTCACGATCTGCGGATGCCAGAGATTGTGGAGCGAGTCCACCGTCATCTGCGTCTCGAGCTGCGTGAATGCGTACCAGTCGCGGTTGTTGTCGTGACCAGTGTAGTGATGGTAGAGCACCGGCGGATCGGTTCCCTCCGCGGGCGTCCCGATCGTGCTTCGGTACCAGTCACCGACGATGTCGACACCATCGGGATTGAGCGACGGCACCAGGATCACGATCGTCTGCGCGCGTATCGCCTTCGCCTCGGCATCCTCGCCGCCGACGAGCTTGTGCGCGAGCACGAGCGGCGTAAGGATGCCGCCCACCTCATCGGAGTGAATACTCGACGTGATGAGCACGACGAGCTTTCCATTCGCGATCAGCGAATCGCGCTCACCGGGCTTTCGCACGCGCGGGTCCGCGAGCCGGCGCTGGATCTCGCGGTACTTCGGCAGATTCGCGATCGTCGCCGAGTCTGAGATGATGGCAGCCAGGAAGGGGCGGCCGAGTGTCGTCTTGCCGAGCACGTGGAGCTGAATGCGGGGGCTCGCCTTCGAGAGCGTGGTGAAGTAGGCGACGACCTGCGACCACGCAGGGAGCTTGCGATCGGTGCCGGGAACGAAGCCGATCACCGATGCGGGCGTGGGCACGCTGGTCTGCGCCCTCGCACTCGGAGCGCCGAGCAACAGCGGAGCTTCGAGCGCGACGGCGAGCGCGATGCGCCGCAGCGATCGCGCCAGGCGTTCAGAGGTCGATCTTGCGGAGCTCGTCGGCGGCCTCGAGCACGTGGCCGATCTCGCGAGAGAGCGCGCGTGCCTCGACGGTCGCGCTGTTGACGTCGCCGATGGCCGACTGCACACCGGATGAGCGAAGCTTGAGTAGGTCATACTTCAAATTCTGCAACGCGAGACCGGCGCTGTCGAGCTGTCCGGTTAGACGGGCACGCCGCGAACCGAGCTCTGTCATCGACACCAGCTGTCGTTTGAGCAGCGACAACCGCCGATCCCTATCGGACGCTTCGGCCGGCTCGCGCTCGACCTGAGCGATGCGACCTTCGATCTCCTTCACCAGCTCGGGCGAGCAGTCCGCATCGAGATGGTGCAGCGTCTGCGCCACCGATGCGACTCGTTCGACCAGCGCCGTCACCGTCGGCACGACATCGGGGAGCATGTCGCGATCCGCCTTGGCGAGCGATGCGACTGTCGCGAGCACCGCCGCGCGATCTGCGACCGCGCGACGCACGCTCGCGCCGTATGCGCCCGCGAGCACCTCGCGCGGCGCAAGCTTCGCCGCCTCATCCTCTGCGACCGCCGGCGGCAGCGCGCGAGCTGCTCCCCCCTCGCCAGCAGAGCCGAGCGATGCGAGCTCCGGCGCCGAGGGACGCGAGAGGATCTGACCGAGCGTCACGCCCTCGGACCAGAGGCTCCCCCATTCCTTGATGAGACCGACGGTCATAAAGATCGCCGGGAAGAGGAACCACGGAAACACGGGGCTCGTGAGCAGATTGATGCCGGCGAGCATCCCGACCACGGCGAAGTTGCTCACGACGTGCCGACGAAAGAGCACGATTCGCTCGCCGATCGTACGCACCGGGCGGCCATCGACGCTCATCTTCATCTGATCGCGATAGTTCTTCCGCCACTCCTTCCACTCGCGCCGCGACATCGGATGCGCCGGCATGCCGTCGGCGCCAATCGGGAACGCGGCCGCCTGATGCGCCCATGGCGCGGCGGGATCGCGGAAGAGCGCGGGCACCGGCGGCGGGGGCGGAAGCGGCGCGTTTCGCGGAATTCCGTACTGCGGCACGTACCCCTGCGGCTGCGCGACCTGTTGCTGCGCGACTGGCTGCTGCGCGACAGGCGCCGCTGCGCGCGGCCTCCACCCCGGCGCTGCCAGCGCCGACGCCATCTCCGCCGCGCTCGAGAAGCGATCCTCCGGCTTCTTCGCGAGCGCATGCTCGACGATCGCCGCGATGTCCGGCGGCGCATCGCCGCGCACCTCTCGCACCGGGCGCAGCTTCTCCGAGAGATGCTTCATCATCATCGATGGCGTATTCGATGCCTTGAATGGCAGCTCACCTGTGAGCATCACGTAGCCGACGACGCCCAGCGAATAGATGTCGCTCCGCCCATCCGCTTCCTTCTCGCCAAGCGCCTGCTCGGGTGACATGTACGCCGGCGTGCCGATCGCGACGCCGGTCGCCGTCAGCTGTGCATCGCCCTCCGCCGCGCGCGCGATTCCGAAGTCCGTCACCATCGCGCGCCCACTCTCGCGATCGATGAGGATGTTCTCCGGTTTGATGTCGCGGTGCACGACGCCCCGCGCGTGTGCGTACGCGAGCGCGCCCGCGACCTCGCGCAGCAGGCGTCGAACCTCGTCGCTGGTCATGCGCGGCGCGCGCGCGAGGCGGGCGGCGAGCGTCTCTCCGTCCACGAGCGCCATCGCGAGATACACGATGCCGTTGCGCTCGTCGGCCGAATAGATCTGTACGATGTTCTGGTAATTGAGCTTCGCCGACGTCTCCGCTTCGCGAAGGAAGCGTCGCTTCACTTCCTCGCGGTAGGCGAGCTCCGGCGGCAGCACCTTGAGCGCGACAGGGCGCTTGAGCCGGCGATCGATGGCGCGGTAGACGAGCGCCATCCCTCCACGGCCAAGCTCGTTCTGCACATCGTAGAGATCACCGACCGCCACGACGACGCGGTCGTGCATCACGTCGGTCATGACGCGCCGCGGACGCCACTCGAGCCGCGCGCGGACTCCGCGCCGTAGACCGCCGCGTCCACTTCATCCGCGAGCGAGCGCGCGCGCTCGGTGAGCTGCGTGATGTGGCTCCCCGCGTTCGCGACCGACCCCGCACGCAGACGCAGGATGTCCAGCCGCATGTTCTGCAGCGCGAGCACGCAGCTGTCGAGCTTCGCGCGTGCGTCGTCGTGACGGCGTGAGATGTCCGCAACGCCGCGGCGCTGGCGCTTGAGCAGCGCGAGCCTCCGCACGCGATCCTCGCTCCCGCGCTCCAGCGGATTCGCCTGCGCCTCGAGCTCCGAGATCTGCGACTCGATCTGCGCGAGCGCATCGGGCGCGCTCGCCTTCTCGTCCGCCGCCGTCGCCTGCGCGAGGAGCTGGATGCGCTGGAAGAGCGCCTCAGTGGCCGGGATCACTCCGTCGACGAGCGACTGATCGCTCGGCGGCAGCGAGCTCACCATGCGCATGATCTCGTTCCGATCCTGCTCCGCGCGCTGCACGGTGCCGCGATACGGACCCATGTCGGTGCGAGTCGGATCGAAGCCCGCGGCGCGCTGCATTCCGGTGTTGCCGGGGCCCGGCATTGGCGGAAGCGACATGCGCGGCGGGCGCGGGAGCGAGCGACGCTGTTTGTCGAACAGCCCGCGCGCTTCCTCGATCGTCTCGCCTGCCAGATCCACGAGGCGGCGATCGCGTGGCTGGCGAAAGACATCGCGCCAATCGTAGCCCGCATTCCAGAGCTTCGAATACTTGAATGCCATGAAGATGCCCCAGACGGGCGTCACGAAGAAGAAATCCGCGTGGCCGAAAATCGAGAAGGCGATGATCACGGCGTTGACGAACGCGAAGGTCCCGAATTTTCCGCGGAAGGCGCGAACTTCAGGCGCCATCCAGCGTGCGATCTCCTCGCTGGTCGCGGGGCTGTAGCTCGAGAGCGCGTGCGACGCGGGAAGCGGCGACGATGGCGCGGTCTCGAACGGGCGCGGCGTCCAGTCCTGCGACGACGTGCGCTGCGGCGGCGGCGCATCGGCCACCGCGGGAATCACCGTCACGTCGCCGGAGAGCGCGCGCGACAGCGCAGCCGCACTCGCCACACGATTCTCCGGCTCCTTCTCGAGCAGCGACATCACCGTCGCCGCCAGATCCGCGGGGCAGTCCGCGCGCAGCTGATTCACAGGCGTCGGGCGCTCGGTGATCTGCTTCATGAGCATCGATGCCGTCGTCGCCGCCT
>JBDTXL010000037.1:0-2155 GCA_040006195.1 Gemmatimonadota bacterium
CACCACGGAGCTCGGCTTCGAGCTGGCGATGATCCGCCGGCGCGAGAACCCCACCTCCGAGATGCTCGCGGCGGTGGCGGGGCTGCGCACGATGCTGCTCGTCGCGATCCTCGTTCTCGCGATGGTGATCCCGCACGCGTCGGATCTCTTCGGCGTGCTGCCGAAGGAGTGGAGCAACTGGCTCCTCGTCGCCATCGCGGCGATGCTGGTCACGCCGATCCAGACGTCGTGCAAGGTTGCGCTCGAGCGCGACCTGCGCTTCGCCGAGCTGTCGCTGCTGGAGGTGAAGGGAATCTTCATCCAGAACATCGCGCTCGTCGCCTTCGCCTTCGCGCACAAGTTCGTGGTCGGCGTCTTCGTCACGCAGATCGCGCTCTGCTTCTACTACACGATCGCGCTCTACCGGCTCGTGCCGATCCGGCGCATTTCCTTCAACCTCCGTCCCGTGCGCGCGCTCGCGGGCGACAGCATCGGCTTCTCGACGTCGACGCTCGTCACCGTCGCGCGCGACTCGCTCACGCCGATCCTGATTGCGCGCTTCTTCGGCCTCGACGTGGCGGGTCTCTGGAACTTCGCCTGGCGCATCGGGCAGTTCCTCTCGCTCACCTTCGAGGGCTATCTCCGCGCGGGTGTCGCCGCCTCGTCGCGGCTTGCGGCGCGCATGGAGAGCCTGCGCGAGCTCGCCGAGAGCACGCTGCGAGGCGCGGCGCAGATCGCCTTCCCGATCGTGGCGCTGGCCTACGCCTTTCTTCCGCTGCTCGCGCTTCTGCTCCCCAAGTGGAGCGGCGCGGTGGTGATGGCGCAGCTGTACGTGCTCACCCTCGGCGTCGCGGGCGTCTACACGGCGGCACTGTCGCCGGTGGCGCTCGCGCTGCGCGGACCGCGGGCGGCGATGGCCGAGCAGACGACGGCGACGGTGATGATCTGGGGCACGCTGGTGGTGCTCAAGCTCTCGGGGATCAACCAGGTCGCATGGGCATACGCGGCGGGGCTGATCGCGGCGGCCGGCGTGGTGTACGCGCTGACGAAGGGGATTCGCGTGCCGGTCGTGCAGGCGCTCTCGAAGCCGCTCGGGCTCCTGGCGCTCTCGCTCGCCGTGTCGTTCGGTGGAATGGCGCTCCATGTGTCACCGTGGATCGTGGCGCCGCTCGCGGCGATCGTGCCGGCATTCGTGCTGGGTGAGCGCGCATGGGCGGGACGGTCGATGATTCCGGCGGCGCTCCGCGAGCTGCGCGGCGGCGGCGGCGATCGCGAGCCGGCGACGTCGGGGGCGGCATGATGCTCGATATCACATCGGCGGCGCGGAAGCCGGGCGCGCGCGTGTCGTCGGAGCGCGCGCAGCCGGAGGAGCCCGCGCTTTCCAAGCTCCGCATCGTACATCTGCTGAACGAGCTCGCGCAGCTCGGCAACGGGATCGTCAACGTCGCGATCGATGCGGCGGTGGAGCAATCGCGCGCGGGGCACGACGTCACCGTCGCGGCGCCGGACGGCGCCTATGCGGAGCTCCTCCGCGCGAACGGCGTGCAGCACTTCCTGCTCGAGCCGTCCGGCGGGCTTCATCCGCTCACGGCGGTGTTCAGGCTGCGCCGCTTCCTCGTGAGCAACGCGACGCAGATCGTGCACGCGCACATGATGAAGGGTGCGGTGATCGGGCGCCTCGCGTGCACGGGCACGAAGGCGCGGCTCGTCACGACGGTGCACAACTCGTGGCAGCGGCATGCGGTGATCATGAAGCTCGGGCACCGCGTGATTGCGGTGAGCGACGCGGTGCGCGACGACATGATCTCGCGCGGCGTGCCGGCCGCGCGCATCGAGACGGTGCTCAACGGAACGATCGGAACGGCGCGCAGGCCCGCGGGCACGCCGCCCGAGCCGGTCACTCTCGAGCATCCGAACATCGTGACCGTGGCCGGGATGTACATGCGCAAGGGAATCGCCGACCTCATCGAGGCGACGGCACTCATCCGCGAGCGCGTGCCGAACGTGAAGACCTATCTCCTCGGTGATGGCCCGGACCGCGCGCACTTCGAGCAGCTCGCGCGCGAGCGGGGAGTAGCCAACTCAGTGGTATTCCTCGGCTTCCGGGCCGATGCGGAGCTGGTGATGAAGCAGGCGGACGTGTTCGTTCTGGCGTCGCACGCCGATCCGAATCCGC
>JBDTXL010000038.1:0-2646 GCA_040006195.1 Gemmatimonadota bacterium
CGGTGATCAATCACATCGACCTCAGCACCGTGCTTCGCCGCACCGTGTGCGATCTTTATTCCGATCTGGTGACGCGCCCCACCGGCGCCGCCGTTCGAGACGGAATCGAGAAACAGCTTTCAGAGCTCGGCGATCGCTCGCTCACCGTCATCGACTTCTCGCATGTCGGGTTGCTCGACTATTCGTGTGCGGACGAGATCGTCGCGAAGCTGCTCATGCGCTACGCCGAAGCATCGGCGCCGCGCGATGCGTACTTCCTCTTTCGCGGCGTGAGCGATTCGCATCTCGATGCGATCGAGACCGTGCTCGAGCGGCACAACCTCGCGATCGTTGCCCAAGCGGAGGATGGCACCGTGGTGCTCGTCGGAACGATCGAGGATCCCGAGCGCCGTGCGTGGGAAGCGATGTCGCGCCTTGGCCGCTCGCTCGCGGTGGATCTTGCGCGCGAGGCGGGGATCGCGCCGGAGCAGGTCGAGCGCGTGCTCGGCGCGCTGTGCCGGCGCCGGCTCGCCATGGAGCTCGACGGCGGCTACGTAGTGGTAGGCGCAGTGACGTGAGTGGCCAGCACAACGCTCCGCTCCGCGTCGCGCGGCTGATCTCGACCCGCGCCGGCGACGCCGAGCGCGGAACGGAGGTGCGGATGCGTGCGGACGATGCGCGCATGCGGCTGATCGAGGATGGAGAGCTCGTCTGGGTGCACGGCCCTCGGCGTCAGGAGCTCGCGACAGTGCGCGTCGATGACACCCTGCCGCGCGGCGATGTCATATTGCGCGATGTCGCCGGCGCGTCGCCGTCGGAGATCATCACGCTCGTGAAGGCGGCTTACGGCATCCCGCGCAATCCAGGTCTCGTCTAGACTTTCGGAGCAGTCAGTGACAACGAGCAGCAGCAAGCCCACGAAAACGCAGGCCGTGCCGTCGCTGGCGACACTCGCCGTGCACGGCGGGCGCGACTCGCACGAGACGGGCGAGCCAGTCGGCTCCCCGATTTATCAGAGTGTCAACTTCGTGCAGGAAGTCGGCACGGGCGCGGGGATGCGCTATCCGCGCTACGGGAACAATCCGAACGCGGAGATCGTGCAACAGCGCCTCGCGCTGCTCGAGGGCGCGGAGGCGGGACTCGTGCTCGCGAGCGGCCAGGGAGCGACGGCGTGCGCGCTCCTCGCGCTGCTCCGTTCGGGCGACCACCTGCTCGCGAGCAGCTGGATCTACGGCGGGTCGCACGACTTCGTGTCGAGGGAGCTCCCGGGAATGGGGATCCAGTGCACGCTCGTCGATCCGACTGAGTCGCGCGGCTGGCGAAAGCATCTGCGCAAGAACACGCGCGCGATCTTCGTCGAGTCGCCCGTCAATCCGACCTGCCGCGTGCTCGATCTGAAGCCGATCACCGCACTCGCGAAGGAGCTGGGGCTCGCGCTCGTCGTCGACTCGACGTTCGCGACGCCAATCGCCTTCCGCCCCCTCGAGCACGGCGCCGACGTCGTCATCCACTCGGCCACAAAATTCCTCAATGGCCATCACGATGTGATCGCCGGCGTGGTGCTTGGCACCTCGACGTACATCGAGGAGGTGCGCCGCAAAATGACCGTGTGGGGTCAGGCGCCCGATCCATTCTCATGCTGGCTTCTCGAGCGCGGACTCAAAACGCTCGACGTGCGCGTGAAGCGCGCGACCGACAACACGATGCGCGTAGCGCTCTGGTGCGCTACGCGTCCCGAGCTCGCCGCGGTGCTCTACCCCGGTCTGCCCGATCATCCAGATCACGCGACCGCGCTCGCGACGCTGAATGGCTTCGGCGCGATGATGGCCATCGTGCACCGCGATGGCGGCGACGCGATGACGAAGGTGATTCGGAGGCTCGCGCTCATCACGCACGCGCCGAGTCTCGGCGGGCTCGACACGCTGGTCTCGGAGCCGCGCTTCTCGTCGCACGAGCATCTCTCCCTCGACGCGCGCATCAAGCTCGGCGTCCCCGACGGCTTCCTTCGCATCAGCGTCGGGATCGAGGATCCCGACGACATTATCGCCGATCTCGATCAGGCGCTGCGCGGCTGATCCGCGCTCGGCGAGGGACGCGGCGCGGACGATCGTGTATCTTCCCGTAGCCGCACCGCACCTCACCTTTCGCGAACTCGAACCGAGCGCGATCCGCCGATGATCCGATTTTCACACGTCGTAAAGGAATATCCGCGCACGGGCCTTGCCCTGAACGACGTGACCTTCCGCGTCAACAAGGGTGAGTTTGCGTTTCTCACGGGCCCGAGCGGCGCGGGGAAGTCGACCATTCTGCGGCTCGTCATCGTGGAGGAGACGCCGACGGCCGGCGAGGTGCGCGTGAGTGGCAGTCTCACCAGCGGCCTCCCGCGCGCGGAGATTCCCCGGCTGCGCCGGCGCATCGGCGTCGTCTTCCAGGACTTTCGCCTGCTCGAGGATCGCACCGCCGAGGAGAACGTCGCGTTTGCGCTCGAGGTGACGGGCGCGCCGCGTGAGGCAATTCCGGCGCGCGTGAGCCGGCTGCTCACCCAGGTCGGGCTCGCGAGCAAGGGAACGAGCTATCCCAAGGAGCTCTCCGGCGGCGAACAGCAGCGCGTCGCGATCGCGCGCGCGCTCGTGAACGATCCGGTGCTGCTCGTGGCCGATGAGCCGA
>JBDTXL010000039.1:0-3407 GCA_040006195.1 Gemmatimonadota bacterium
GCTCAAGAGCAGCAACCATCCGGTAGAAGAACGAGTCGAGTTCGTTCTCCCGTAAACGGCGTCAGCTGCCCTTCTCGAACAGCAGCGCGAACGACGTACGATCGGAGTCGAGGAAGCCGCCGGGAAGCGTCACGGTGAAGCTGTCGGTCTTGGCACTCGCGCTGTAGGTCGCGCCGCCGAGCGTCGTCGAAGTGAAGTGGAGCGTCGCTCCGGCCTGCGTGTACGTCCCCGCGTCGTTGATCACCGTGCTGGCGTTTCCATCCTCGGTTCCCGTGCCCGCCACGGCATACGTGCCATTCGCGTTGAGCGTCGCCGTGACCGAGTTCACGACGATGACATGCTCTCGACCCTCGGGCACCGAGAACGGAAGCGGCGACTCGTCGACGGTGCGCAGAAGGTAGGTTCCCGGCACGTCCTTCGGGCCGGTGGGCGTGTCGCTCCCGCACGCCGATGCGAACGACAGCGATGCGCCGATCACGACTGCGAGGAGCGCTCGCGCCGGACGTGTGCGCTTACAGCGAAATGAGTGCGGCATCGATGGTTCCTCTCAATTCGTGTCCGGTAGCTATCAGGAGCCGAGAAAGCTCCTGACTCACTACACGACCTCTGCCGCTCTCGTTCCCCCCCGCTACTGCTTCGCGAAGACCACGTCGAAGTTCGGGTCGCCCGAACCGATGATCTCTCCCGGGATCGAGGCGCGAAAGACAGATCCCACCAGCGCCGCGATGTAGTCGCCGCCGCCCGAGCGCTGGAACGTGAACGTCGAGTGCGATATCGACCAGTGGCCGTGATCCTCTCCAACCTGCGCCGCCACGCCGTCGACCGTTCCGGTGAAGGTCATCGTGTACGTGTTGTCGCTATTGAGGTCGGCGATTCCCGAGATGATGACGGGATCGTGCGAGGCATGGGGAACCGTGTACGGGAGGTTGGTATCCTCCACGGTCTGAAGCGCCCACTGCTGATCGAGATTGAGGAGGTCGCTGCCGCACGAGGCGAGCGACAGAGGTAGAAGCGCGGCTGCGAAGAGCGACAACGCGAAGCGTGACATCGTACGGGGCATGGATTATTCTCCGGTGTTCAGGACGTGGCGCGCGGTCTCGAGCTCGCTTCCGAAACGGTGTCACGCGTCACTGGCAAATGCAACAGCAAATGCCTCCAATGCAACCTCGGCGTCGGAGGACATTCCATACGTACCCTGGTCGAAGAGAATCAGGTCGTTCACCTTCGGAGCCGAGATGCCGATGGTGATGTCCGAGCTCGGCTGACCCCACATCTGCTCGACGTACGTTCCCCCGTTACCGAGCTCGATTAGTGCCGAGTCGATAACAAAGGCATGCGGCGATTGCGGCACCACGTACGGGAGCGATGATCCGTTGATCGAACGCAACCGATAGTTCCCCACGATCCGGCTCACCTGCGTCGGTGCGTCCACATCCGCACCGCGGGATGCGATCGGAGCCACCTTGTGCGAAAGCAAGCAGGATCCCGGTGATACGAATGCCGGACGCAAGGCACTTGAAGATCATTCTGGTGAGTCTCCGGAAAGATGCGAGCGACGGTCCGAGAGCGCCCGGCCGACGGGACAATGCCCTTCGTCTACCATGCAACGTGGGTTAGTTTCGCACAAGGTTTTCCCCGCTCACCCACACGAAAGCGCAATGACTCACGCGACCTCCGGCAACGACGACCTCGCACTGCTCGATGATCTCGCGCGCGCGCACAAACAGCTCGTCGCGCAGATCGGCCGGCGCATCATTGGCCAGCATGCGGTCGTCGACAACATCGTCGCCGCGCTCCTGAGCGGTGGACACGCCCTGCTCGTCGGCGTGCCGGGTCTCGCGAAGACGCTGCTCGTGCGCACGGTGGCCGAGGCGCTGGATCTGACCTTCTCGCGCGTGCAGTTTACGCCGGATCTGATGCCGAGCGACATCACCGGCACCGAGATGCTCGAGGAGGATCAGGCGACGGGTCGCCGCAGCTTCAAGTACGTGCAGGGCCCGATCTTCGCGAACGCGGTGCTCGCGGACGAAATCAACCGCGCGCCGCCGAAGACGCAGGCCGCGCTGCTTCAGGCGATGCAGGAGCACGCGGTGACCGCGAGCGGACAGACGCACGCGCTCCCCGAGCCGTTCTTCGTGCTCGCAACGCAGAACCCGATCGAGCAGGAGGGAACGTACCCGCTCCCCGAGGCGCAGCTCGATCGCTTCATGTTCGAGCTGCACGTCGGCTACCCGACGCTCGAGGAAGAGGAGCGCATCGTGTCGACGACCACGGGCGACGACACGCTGACGATCAAGCCGGTGCTCACCGCGGCGCAGCTGGCGAAACTGCAGCATCTCGTGCGTCGCCTCCCCGCGCCGCCCACCGTCGTGCGCTACGCGGTGAAGCTCGCGCGCTCCACACGCCCCGATACGCCCGAGGCGACGGCGGACGTTCGCAAATACGTGAGCTGGGGCGCCGGACCGCGCGCGTCGCAATACCTCGTGCTCGGCGCCAAGGCGAAGGCCGCGATGGATGGACGCTCCGTTCCCGATCTCGACGATGTGCGCTCGATCGCGGACTCGGTGCTGAGGCATCGGGTGGTGCTCAACTTCCAGGGAGAAGCGGAAGGGTTGAGCGTGAGCAAGTTGATCAGACTCGAGGAATAGACACGATTTTCTTTCGCGCTCAGCTGTCGCCCGGCATGAGATGCACTTCCGTGGTGAGCCATCTCCGCCACCACGGCGCGTGCTCCTCCGCGGCCATCGCCTTCTCCGCCGCAACGCGCCACGCGTCTCGCATCGCCGTCGCATCCGCGTACCGATCCTCCGGCACCGCGGCCAGTCCCTTCTTCAGCCACTCGGCCACATCAGGGGCGATCCCCGAGAGATCGACGTCGCCCGAGAGCTCGCGCGCGAGAATCGCGCGGCCGTCACCCGTGCCGAACGGCGGCTTCCCCGCGAGCAGAAAGTACGTGATCGCCGCGATTTCGAAGCAGTCTACAGGTGAGCCCTGCGTCTCGCCGAGCAATTGCTCGGGTGCCGCGAATTCAGGAGTGCCCGTGGTGCCGCTCAACTCCTCGCCCGGAATCTTCGCGACGCCGAAGTCGGCGATGCGCCAGCGGCGGTAGCGGTCGATGAGAATGTTCTCGGGCTTGAGATCGCGATGGATGATGCCGCTCGCGTGCGCGGCGGAAAGTCCGTCGAGCACCTGATCGATCTGCACCGCGATGTCTGCGATCGAGCGCGGACCCGAGCGCGCGACGAGATCCGCGAGCGATCCGCCCTCGGCCAGCTCCATTGTGTACCACGCTACACCGCCGCTCGAATCCCAATCGTAGATGGGCACGATCGACGGATGCGCCAGCTGCGCCGCGAGCTGCGCCTCGCGACGGAAGCGGTGCACGGCGTTCTCGTCGCGCGCGACTT
>JBDTXL010000040.1:0-4112 GCA_040006195.1 Gemmatimonadota bacterium
ATCGCAGCTGCGATTCCGGCATCGCGAACTGTCGCGTGGCTTCCTCCGCCATGCGAAACTCCATTCCCGCCTTCCGTGAATCGCGGCGCACTTCCTTCGCGAGTCGAAGCGCGTCGTCGCCTGCCGGATCGAGCGCGTACGGCTCCGATGCGTCGACGCGGCGCAGGAAGTCGATGATGAAGTCGTACGAGCGCTCCATGTAGCGCGCGACATCGGGATCGGTGAGATCCCAGCGGCTATTCTCCGCCGCGAGCTGGAAGATGCGCTGCCACGATTCCGTATCCGTCACGTACACCATCCCGCGAAACAGTCGGCGATTGGTCTGCGTGCTGAAGATCGTGGGGCTTAAGATCCGATCGAGATGATCGTCGGATCTGGAGTGGTCGCGCAGGATCACTTCGCGAGCGCGCCTGCTGTACCCCTGGCCCAGGTGCGTCTCGAAGCGGCTCTCCCAGTAGCTGTGTCCGACCCCCGTGGTGCGCGACGCGATGATGAGGTAGCGCGGCACGAAGAAGTTGTGGGCGACTGTGTCGGCGGCCAGATGTGCGAGATAGCCGAGCGCGAAGCTCTTGATCGCGTCGTCGCGCGCCTGATCGTAGATCTCGAGACCGACCGCCCAGGAGTGGCAGTGCCGCCCGACGGGCGCATACTTCTTGGCGATGCTCGTGTCGGCCGCGATCGAGCCGTAGAGAAACTCCACCGGGTAGCTGCCAAGGAGCTCGGCGATCGCCCTCGGCAGCGAGTTCAAGGCTCCGAGCACGGCTTCGCCGAGAAAGATGTGGGTGCCGGGTGTCCATGCCCACGCCGGCGAGGTGATCACGCACAACCCGATCAACGCGAGTGCGAAAGGAATCGCAATGCGCGTGACCGGCCGTCTCCACTTCATGGTCGTCAGACGCCGGACGCTGTTCTCACCGTTCGAGGGCATCCTCGAAGTTACAACGCGGTCAGATTCCGAGGTGCTTTCGCTGCCGGCGAATGCCTTTGCGAAGATCGTTGATCTCGTGCGAGACCACGTCATCGATCGCCTCGCGCGCGTTCTGCACGTATTCGCCGATCGAGTCGCTGATGTCGTCGAAGGGGATCTTGTCCCACACCTCCTCGCCACGCGCGGCCGCCCACTTCGCGCCGCGTCGTCCCGCGCGTCCCGCGGCGGCTCCGGCCATCGCACCAGCCTCGTTTGCCAGATCGCGTGGCGTCCGCTTCCGTCGCAGGTGGAGCATCATCGCGATTCCAGCACCCGCCACGAGGCCGAGCACCGCCGCTGTCAGAAGATCGTACTCGCCGTCACCCCGGCCCGCCGCGTCCTGGCCGTTTGATGCGCGGCTTCGCCCGCTCGAACGTGGTCCCGTTGTCGTAGCCATCCCTCATATCCTCCGCGGCATCCGCAGCCGCATCAAGGTCGCTGTCATCCACATCATCGAAGTCATCGAATTCTTCACCGCCGAGCGCGTTCACCACCCCTTCGTCGCCATCGAGATCATCGAGGTCGTCCGGATCGTCGATGTCGCGGTGGCCCGCGAGCGTCGCATCATCCTCGCGGAACGCCGCTGCACCGGCACGCACGCCGCGCACCGTCGATGCCGTGGAGACGAACGCTTGCTCCGCCTCCTCCTGCACGAGTCTGAGCACCGCACCGAGCTCGTGGATCCGCCGCTCGGACGAGTCGACCACATTGCGAATTCCATCGTTCGCGATGAGCAGCGTCGTCCTGATCGCCTGCACGTCCGCGCGAATCGACGTCGATATGTAATCGATGTTGTCAGCGATGTTCGCCGCGTGCTTCGTGACGGGATTGATACTGCTATGAATTTCATCGAGCACCTTCTCGAACTTCCTGGCGGTCCCCCGGAATCTGATGACCGTCGGAATGAGGACGAGCATCAGCACGAAAAACACGAGCACCGATGCGGCGCTGATGATCTGATTGAGCGTGGTGTACCACGCCGGGCCCGTGGTGAGGGGCTTCGTGTAGGTCGTTTCGGCGACTGCCGTCGCACCCTGAAGGAGCAGGGCGCCCATCTGAGCGATCAGGGTCATCCGTCCGCGAAGTTCGGAGAGATCAAGGTTCTCGCGCCCCGCGCGCAGCTTCCGCGGCTCGTGAGCATGGGTAAGTGCAATGGTGGTGCCATGATCGTGCAATTGGACGCGACCGTCACGTTGTCGAGCGCATTCCTTGACTTGAAGCCGCGGGCCGGGGCATCCTTCCGAATCTTCGCATGATTGCGGGCGCAAAGCGCGATCCGAACGCATCCCCCCACCTCACTCCGCTGCCATTGGCCACCCCGCTGCGCTACATCGTCGACGGTGGACACACGCTCGCCGGCACGATCACCCCCTCGGGCAATAAGAATGGCGCGCTGCCGATCATCGCGGCCACGCTGCTCACCGAGCAGAAGGTCACCCTCGAAAACGTCCCGCGTATCCGCGACTGTGAGACGCTGGTCGAGCTGATCATCTCGCTGGGTGTCGCCGCCGAGTGGACTGCGCGGAATACGCTCGTGATCGAGGCGAAGACGGTGCAGCCGAGCGCGCTCGATCCAGTACTGTGCGCGAAGATCCGCGCGTCGATTCTTCTCGCGGGGCCGCTCCTCGCGCGATCGGGTGGCGTCACGCTTCCGCCGCCCGGCGGAGACGTCATCGGCAGGCGCCGCCTCGACACTCACTTCCTCGCGCTCGAGCAGCTCGGCGCGCTCGTGGACATCGGTGAGAACTATGTGCTGAGCACGAAGGGGCTGCGCGGCGCCGACGTCTTTCTCGATGAGCCGAGCGTGACCGGAACGGAGAACGCGCTCATGGCCGCGAGTCTCGCGCACGGCACGACGACACTCCGCAACGCTGCGGGCGAGCCGCATGTACAGGATCTCGCGCACTTTCTCGTCGCCATGGGCGCGTCGATCGAGGGGATCGGCACCAACACGATCACGATCACGGGAGCGAAGGCGCTCCACGGGGCGACCCATCGCGTCGGGCCCGACCACATTGAAGTCGGCTCGTTCATCGGACTCGCGGCCGTCACCCGCTCCGAGCTCCGCATCGCGAACGCCGGTGTCGAGCACCTCCGCTCGGTGCGGCTCGGCTTCGAGCGGCTCGGCATCGAGTGCACCGTGGTCGGCGACGATCTGCTCGTCTCCGCGAAGCAGAGTCGCGCGATCGTCAGCGATCTCGGCGGCCACGTTCCGAAGCTCGAAGATCAGCCGTGGCCCGCGTTCCCCGCGGACCTCATGTCGATCGCGATCGTCACGGCGACGCAATGTGAGGGGCTCATTCTCATGCATGAGAAGATGTTCGAGTCGCGCATGTTCTTCGTCGACAAGCTGATTGGGATGGGCGCGCGCATCGTGCTCTGTGATCCGCATCGCGCCCTGGTCGCGGGGCCATCGGCGCTCCGCGGGAGCTCGCTCGAGTCGCCGGACATTCGCGCCGGCATGGCGATGCTGCTCGCGGCGCTCTGCGCGACGGGGCAGAGCACGATCAACAACGTGGGCCAGATCGAGCGGGGCTACGAGCGTATCGACGAGCGGTTGCGTGCGCTCGGCGCGCAGATCACGCGCGTGGAGGATCGGCGCAGCTGACTCACTCCGCGGTGGACGTACCCTCCGCGCCCCCGCGCGAGAATATTCCGGACTTCGAGGACATTGGAATCTCGGCGTTCACGACGACGCGCGAGGCCGGGAGCTACGACACACTGTCGGGCGAACCTGTGCGCGACGTGATGCTGCGCTGGTACGGGCTGAGCGGATTTCTGCAGGAGCTCGCGCCGCGCTTCGCAACCGCCTCGCAGGTGCACGGTACACGCGTCGTAGAGCATGACGGCGTGTGGGAGGGGTGGCTCCGTGTGAGCGAAGCCGACGGGCACTTCGCGCCGCGCAGTGGGACGGCGATGGCGGTGACGATCGCCGACTGCGTGCCGGTGTTCCTCGCGCATCCGGAAGGTGCGGTCGCTTTGCTGCACTCGGGATGGCGAGGGACAGCGGCGCGACTCATCGACCGCGCGCTCGCGGCGTTCAGTCGGCAGGGCTTCGCGGCGCACGACCTCCGCATGCACCTGGGCCCCGCGATCTGCGGCGAGTGCTACGAGGTGAGCGCGGAGGTCGCGCAGGCGCTGACGG
>JBDTXL010000041.1:0-3526 GCA_040006195.1 Gemmatimonadota bacterium
AACTCGAGCCACGGCTCACTCCGGCACTTCTCGATGCAGGTATCGCGAGTCGGGAGATGTTGATTTCGCGACACGAGTGGTATCTTGATTTGATAGACCTGCTCAAGGTGCGAGCGCGAACGGTACTGGACATGGTCAGGCAAGCCGCGCCATTTTTTCCGGGTCCGATTGCATTTGATCCGGAGGCGGTCGAGAAGCAGTGGAAGGATCGCGCTGCATCGAGCCGGATTCTCGAAGCGGTGCGCAACGAGATCGCGAAGTTGCCGAGCTGGACGCCCGAGTCGCTCGAGGCGGCGCTTCGCGCGCTGGCCGAGCAGAGGGGCGTAGCTGCTGGAAAGATCTTTCAGCCGCTTCGCGTGGCGCTCACGGGACTGTCGGTGAGTCCGGGAATTTTCGAGGTGCTGATAGCGATGGGCCCGGAGCTGGCAGCGAAGAGGCTGAACGACGCGATTGGTTTCCTGAACGCTGCGTGATCGACTGTCCGGGAGCTCCGCACTGAACGACATCAGCCGGCATTCCCACGAGGGAATGTTCCGGCGGCTACATCCGAATGGAGGAGAGAATGCCGGACACGTTGAGCGCTGTCGAACAAGGGGTGTACCACTATCTGCTCGATTTCCTCACCGCGCACACGTATCAGCCGAGCGTGCGCGAGATCGGCAAACGCTTACGAATCAAGTCGACGAAGACGGTCTCCGAGCTGCTCCACTCGCTCGAACGCAAAGGCTACATCGAGCGCGATCCATCGCGCTCGCGCGGCGTTCGACTGCTCGGCTTTGCTGGATCGAATCGCACGCAGCCGATTCCCTTCTACGGAAAGATCGCCGCAGGCGACCCGATTCTCCTCCCAGAGCATCGCAAGGGATTCATCACCGTCGATCGGCGATTCCTTCCGTCGGAAGATGTGTTCTGGTTCAAGATCGAGGGCGAGAGCATGATCGGGCGCGGCATCTTCGACGGTGACTTCGTGATGATCCAGCCCGGCACTGAAGTCGAAGAGGGGATGATCATCGCAGCGCGGCTCGGCGACGAAGCCACGGTGAAGACGTACACGCATCGAGATGGTCACGTCGTGCTCATGCCTGCGAATCCCGCGGAACACGAAATCCTGGTGAACGACGGCGACGACTTCGCGATTATCGGCAAGGTGTGCGGCGTCTTTCGTCCGTTTCAGGAAGTGCAGCATCACGAGGAGCTCGAGCTGGCCGAGGTCTAGCGCTACGGAATCTGCGCCGGCTCCTGGGGGGGCGGCGTGGGCGGCGACGGCTGCTGCCCTGAGCTCGGTTCCTGCTGCGCTTGTTGCTCCGCTTGCAGCTGTGCGTGTTTCGCCGCCAGCTCCGCCTTGTGCTCGCGATCCTTCCGCTGACGGATCTCCTTTACAGCGATCTTGAACTCGTCGTTGTCCATCGCGCGCTGCGCGTTCAGGTAGATCTCCTGACGCTGGCTCTCCTTCATGCGGTCGTTCTGATAGCGCGCCGGATTTCCCTGCACATTGAGTGGAAGGAGCGCGAGCAACGCCGTCGGCAGCGCCAGCTTGCCGAGGTAGATCTTCTGAGAGTCCATCCCGTACTTTTCGCCATTCTTCTCGAAGGTCCAGTCACCCGGCTTCCTGCCGCCATTGTAGAGCGCCATCGAGTCGTTGTGCGCGAACACGCGAAGCGAGATCGCGCTATCGAGGCGCTCTGCCTGTGTCTTCGGCGCATAATAGACCGGCCCGGTGGGCGCCCACACGCGAGGATCGCCGTACGATGGCGTCACCCCTTCGCCGGGTCCGCCGGCGCCGACGATCGGTCCGCTGCCTGACACTGGCTCACTGCTCGCGGGCGGCGGCGGCACCACGGTTGGGATAGTCGTCGGCGCAACGAGTGGTCGCGAGCGCACCTTGCCGCGAATCGGAATGTTGTCGCCGCCGCTCTGCCCCTTCGTGCTCGACACCGACGGCGCCGCGATGTACGTGACCTGCTCGGCCTTCGGCGGCTCCGCGCGATTCATCGTGAGCCACTGCCGGATCGGATTCGGAATAGACAGGACGGCGAGAAGCGCCGCGCCCACCACGACGTGGAGGGCGATGGAGACGAGTAGTGACCCGTCGACGCGGCGCTCGGGTTTCTTCACGCGTGGCTCATTTGGCGGCGGCGAGCAATCCGTTGAGGACACGGCCCGCGCGACGTGCGGCCTCCGCGATACGATCCGGCGGCGCGATGAACGAGATGCGGAAGAAGCCTTCTCCTCCAGCACCGAGTGCCGATCCGGGCAGCACCACGACTCCTTCCTCGGTGAGCAGCCGCTCGGCGAACAGCGCGCTCGGCAGCCCGTCGGGAAGCGGCAGCCAGAGATACATCGTCGCCTTGGGAGCTACGCATGGAAAGCCGGCTTCGTTGAAGGCGGCGACCGCCGCGTCACGTCGCTCCTTGAAGATCGCGAGGTTGCCGGGAAGGAACGTCTCCCACGCATCGAGCGCGGCAACGCCGGCTGCCTGAACCGCCATGAACTGCCCGGTGTCGACGAACGACTTCACCTTCGCGAGTGTGCCGGCTATCTCAGGATTGCCGACGGCCCAACCGCAGCGCCATCCGGTCATGTTGTACGTCTTCGACAACGAATGAAATTCGATCGCAACATCGCGCGCGCCTTCGATCTCGAAAATGCTCGGCGGCACGTAGCCGTCATAGGCGAGCTCGGAGTACGCGTTGTCGTAGACGAGCAGGATGTCGTGCTCGCGACAGCGCTTCACGGTGCGCTCGAGATAGTCGCGAGGCGCGATCGCCGCCGTCGGATTGTTCGGATAGTTGAGATAGACGAGGCGCGTGCGGCGCAGCACATCACCCGGCACGTCGTCGAGCTCGAGCAGAAACTTCGTGCGCGGGCGGAGCGCAACATTGTGCACCTCACCCTCGGAGAGAAGCGAGCCACCGAGGTACGCGAGATAGCCGGGCTCGGGAATGAGCGCGACGTCGCCGGCGCCGACGTACGCGAGCGCGAGGTGCGCGATTCCTTCCTTCGAGCCGATGAGAGGAACGACCTCCTTGAGAGGATCGAAGATCAGCCCGAAACGGCGGTGCATCCAGCGCGAGACCGCATCGCGAAACGCAGGAAGCCCGAGCCCGAAGCCGTAGCGGCTCATCGACGGAGTGCGCGCGGCCTTCTCGAGCGCCTCGATCGCTTGCGGCGGCGCGGCCAGATCGGCGTCGCCGGCGCCGAGATCGATGACGTCGACACCCTTGGCGATGAGATCGCGCTTTTTCTGCGGCATCGTCGCCAGGAGATACTCCGGGAGCGTCTTGTATCGCGCGGTCGTGCGAGGCATGTGCGTTTGGATTGAGTGAAAGTCGTCAGCCGGCGACGACTGTATTGCTGATGATGCTCAGCCCGTCCACCTCGATCTCGACGACATCGCCTGGCGACAGCCGTCCGACGCCGGCCGGCGTGCCGGTCGCGATGAGATCGCCCGGCTCGAGCGTCATGATCGTCGTGATGTAGGCGAGGAGCATCGGGATGCGGAACGCCATGTCGCTCGCGACGCCGC
>JBDTXL010000042.1:0-4122 GCA_040006195.1 Gemmatimonadota bacterium
GAGGCGCGGCTCATGGTCGGCCAGATCATGCTCGAAGGCGGCAAGAGCGATTCCGCCGAGAGGTATTTTCAGGGAATCGCGGACTCGATCAGCGGTGAGCTCACGACGATGCAGGCGCGGGCGACCACGGCGATGTCGGATGCGAGTCGCGCCCTCGTGGGAGCGCGCGTGGCGGGATCCGTGTTCATTGCCAACGCAAGCGCCGGCAAAGTAATCTCGCTTCCGGATGACGCGGGAGCCGAAAAGGCGAGAATTGCCGCAGCCTTCGCGGGCACTCCGGATTCTTCGCTCTCGACATCGGTGCCGCACTTTCTCTCGAATCTCGGAGTAGCCGAACGAGTAGATTCGGCGGTCGGCTCCGGCTTCCCGGTGCGCGTGGTGTTCGCGGCGCGGTCGGATGCGCAGACACCCGGCGCGTACGCGGACAGAACGCAGGCAGTGCTGGCCACCGACATCCACCTCGCTCTCGCAGCGTATCGGCTCGAGCAGCAGATTGATGCGCAGAGAATCAAGATCGCCGCGCTCGAAAATCTGCAGCGCCTGATCATTGCCAGCGACAGCGGTCTTGCCGATAACGCGAAGCAGATTGCCGCCACGCAGGACTCGCTGGAGCGCATGACGAGTGTGCTCGTGAATACGCGCGAGCGCGTGCGTAATGTGCTGCGCCTCCAGATCGCGGCAACGCGTCAGGCTGCGGCAGAGAACATCCGTCTGCTCGACAGCACCAGGACGTCGCTCGGCGACAACGCGAAGGGGATGGAGCTGGAGGCGCTGACGACGGAACAACAGACCGCAAACGTGTACAGCGCGATCGCCGGTGATGTCGAGCGAGGCCTCGAAGCGGCGCTCGATCATCATCCCGCGTTCGCGCTTCGCGACTCCCTCGTCGCGCGGCTGGCGCGTGCTCATGCATTGCACGACACGACGGCTTCCGTGCTCGCTGCCGATTCGCTAGCGGTTGCGACGGAGCTCGCAACGCAGCGCGGCAAGGAGTCGAACGCGGTGCTCGCCATGCGTACCGAGGTCGCCTCTGCGACCGCGCAGCGCACGGTGGCCGAGGGTGCGCTGGTCGCGCTCGTAGATGAGGAACTCCGCGCGAGAGCGACAGGGCTTGTCGCGCGGCTGTCGCGCGACCGGGAAGCCGCGGATTACGCGACTGCGAGCGCAGCGTTCTTCAAGGCGATGGATGCATCGGCGACTCCCCCCGGTGGCGCCACTCCGGCGGGCTCGGGCACTGCGCCCGGCGGCGCCTCCACACCACCGAGGCGATAGCCGTGCATTCGCTTCGTTTCCTCATCCCGCTTTTCGCGCTCTTCCTCGGCGCCTCGCCAGTGCGTGCGCAGAACGCGCCCGCGCCGCAGCTGGTCGCGTCCGCGCGTCCCGCGGGCTCCGACGACGCGCGCGACGACGCGATCGAGAAGCTGTCGTCATTTCTCACGAAGTATCCCGTCAGCACACTTCGTCCCGGCGCGCTCTTCCAGCTCGGCGAGCTGCTCGTGCGGCGTGCCGACGAGACGTTCGCAGCGGCGCAGCGAGGTGGGGGTGACGCGCCCGAGCGTCCGGACTACGCGCCCGCGATCTCGCGCTATGAAGAGCTGATTACGAAGTCCCCGACTTTCCCTCGTGTCGATGCGGCGGCTTACACCCTCGGCACGCTCTACTTCTCGCAGCAGCGCAACGCCGATGCCGCGAAGATGTTCGAGCTGGTGACGTCGAAGGAGCAGTCGCACTTCCGTCCCGAGGGATATTTCCGGTTGGGCGACGCGGACTTCGAGCTCGCGGCCAAGCTGCGCGCCGATGCGCGCAAGGCGATGTTCGTGCGCGCGGCATCGGCGTACGAGAGCGCGACCAAGAGCGCGCCGCCCAATGGCGACATCTATTTCCTGTCACTCTACAAGCTCGGCTGGTCCTACTATAATCAGGCGACTCAGTCGAATCAGCCTGAGTACCAGCAGGCTGTCGAGGTGTTCGGCCGTCTCGTCGCCGAGTACGACAAGCTCTCGCCCGAGCAGCAGGCGCGCCTCGGGCTTCGCGGCGAAGCGATCGAGTACATGGCGGTTGCGCTCACGCAGACCGGCGGCGCGCCGGCCGCGCGTCGCTACTTCGACGCGCACCCGACCACTGGCTTCCGCCTTCCCGTGCTGCGTCGCGTGGCGTCGGGGCTCCGGGATCAAGGCGACTTCGTGCGCGCGGTCGACGCGTATCGTGCCGTTCTTCTGGATTCGCCCGCCGATTCGGGCGCGCTCGGCGAGCAGCGCGAGATCGTCGACATCTATCAAAACCGTGTGCTCGAGCCGGACAAGGCGCAGGCCGCTCGGCTGGAGCTCGTCGACCGCTTCGCACCGAATGCCGCGTGGTGGAACGCCAATCCCACGTTCCGCGACTCTGCCCTGGCTGCGCGCGAGAACGCGCTGCGCCAAAGCGCGCAGTACAGCCTGTCGCGTGCGCAGGATGCGAAAGACAAGAAGGACAAGACGAAGTACGCCGAGGCGGCTGATCTCTACCGCCGTTACATGACCGAGTTCTCGAAGAGCGACAGTGCGCAGGCCGTCGATCTCCTCTACGGCGAAGCGCTGTTCGCGGGGGGAGAGTACTTCAAGGCGGGCACCGAGTATTCGCGTGCGGCGTACTCGTACAAGAACGATCCGAAGCTGTCGGCGCAGGCGGGGCAGGATGCGATCGTGGCATTCGACTCGGCAGTTGTCCGCGCGAAGGATGATCGCGCGAGCCAGGACTCGCTGTTCGCCGTGGTGGATCGCTATGTCGCGGCCTTCCCGGCCACTGATGTCGCGCACCATGCGCTGATCGAGAAGGGGAAGCGCGCGTCCGAGGCGAAGCGGTGGGAAGTGATGGCCGCGACGTTCAAGACGTACGCCGACAATTATCCGAGCGACCCGTACACGCCGACGGCGCAGAAGCTGATCGGTGATGCACTCTACAAGCAGGGACTCTACACGGAAGCACAGGGACAGTGGGAGAACGCGCAGGCGATCGCGATCAAGTCGGGGAAGAAAGCGCTCTCGGACACGATCAACCTCGTTCGCAATGCCGCAGCGGTGACGTACGGAGACTCGCTGGTGAAGGCGGGGAACTATCGCGAAGCCGCCGAGGCCGTGTACGTCGCGTTCGCGGATCGCAATCCGACGTCGGATCGCGCTCCCGACGCGCTGCGCAACGCGATCGAGACGTACGTGCTCGCGGACAGCGTCGCGCTCAAGAAGGGTGACAAGAACGCGTCGACTGCGGCGAAGCAACGCGCGCTGGAGCTCTCGCAGCGCCTCGTCACGTCGTACCCGACATACAAGTACCGTGTGCAGTACCAGGCGCTCCAGACGCAGCTGCTCGCCGATCTCGGCAAGCGCGAGGAGTCCGCGGTCGCACTCGAGTCGCTGATCAGGGAGAATCCGGCGTGGCCGGGGCGCGCGGATGCCATGGTGCGCCTCGCAGTGGACTACGATTCGCTCGGCAAGCAGAAGGAGGAGGCGACGGCGTACGAGCGCTTCGCGGCCGCGTATCCGAAGGATGTGCGCGCGGCGGATGCGCAGTACAACGCGGGCGTCACCTACCTGCAGAACGGGGACACCGCGAGCGCGATTCGCGCCTACGGCACCTTCGCGGCGGCGCATCCACGCGACTCGAGGACGGGCGGCGCACAGGCGATGCGCGTTACGCTCATCAAGGCGGGCGGCAACGTCGCCGCAGCGAATGTCGAGCTGGCGAGACTGTGCACGCGTCCGACCGAAGAGATCAGGACGCAGTGCGCCAGCAGAGTCGGCGAGAGCGAGTTCGCGCAGGGCCGCGCGCTCTTCCCACGCTATCAGGCGCTCAAGCTCAGCATTCCGCTCAAGGTCAACCTGACGCGCGCGGGAGTCGAGCGGCTGTCGGCGCCCAAGCGGAAGCTGCTCGCGGACATGTCGGTGCACTTCACGAAGGCGATCGCGAGCGGCGATCCGGCGTGGCTCTCGGCCTCGTCCTATTACGTCGGGCTCGCGCAGTGGGAGTACGGAAATTATTTGGCGAATCTCACCTTGCCGAACGATCTGAGCGACGAGCAGAAGGCCGCGGCACAGGCGGGATCGGCGCGTCAGGCGGAGCAGTACTACCAGGCGGCGAACAAGCTCT
>JBDTXL010000043.1:0-4949 GCA_040006195.1 Gemmatimonadota bacterium
TCAACGGCACGAGCGACTGGGTGTACGAGGAAGAGCTCTCGATCCGCGACGCCTTTCGCTGGAGTCCGGATTCGAGGCGCGTCGCCTTCTGGCGCTTCGACCAGTCGCCGATCCCGATCTTCCCGATGCTGGAGGAGCTCTCGGAGCAGGCGAAGATGATCCCGCTGCGCTATCCGAGGGCGGGAGCGCAAAACTCAAAGGTGACCGTCGGCGTCGTCGACGTGGACACGAAGAAGACGACGTGGCTACACACCGGAGAGGGCGAGTACATCGCGGCGCTCGCGTGGGCGGGCCCGGACAGTGTGACCGTGCAACGGATGCCGCGCACGCAGAATCGCGTCGACGTGCTCATGCTCAGTGCCGCGAGTGGCGACGGGCGTACGATGCTCACCGAGCGCGACAGCGCGTGGGTCGACATCGATGAGGACGCGCCGCATTGGATCGCAAACGGCACGCAGTTCCTCTGGGCGAGCGAGCGCAGCGGATGGCGGCAGTTTTATCTCTACAGGCGCGACGGCACGCTCGTCTCGCGCGTCACGCGTGACGGTGTTGACATGGTATCGCTCGCGGGCATCGATGAGAAGCGCGGCTACGTCTACGCCCTCGCCGCATCGCCGACGCCAATGCAGCGCCAGCTCTTCCGCTATCCGCTGAAGAAGGGTGCGGAGCTTCGCATCACGACCGAACCGGGAACGCACCACATAGAGATGTCGCCGGATGGCGGCGCGATGATCGACGTCGCATCGTCGGCGCAATTCCCGGGCGCGGCGACGCTCGCATCGCTTGCGCCCGGCGGCGCGCGCCACGTGCTCGAGGCCAACGCCAAGCTGCGCGAGCGGCTCGCGCACATCACGCGCGCACCCGAGTTCTTCCAGCTCCCACTCCCCGATGGATCGAAGCTCAACGCGTTTCGCATCATTCCCACGAACTTCGACAGCACGCGAAGGTACCCGGTGCTGATGTACGTCTACGGCGGACCGGGCTCGCAGACGGTGACCGATGACTACGGAGGCGACCGCTACCTCTGGCACCAGATGCTCGCGCAAAAAGGGATCATCGTGGTGAGCGTCGACAATCACGGCACCGGCGCCCGCGGCGCCGCCTTTCGCGATGTCGTCTACGAGCATCTCGGCATCCACGAGTCCGACGACCAGATCTCCTCGGCGAAGTGGCTCGCGAAGCAACCGTGGGTCGATCCGGCGCGCATCGGCATCTGGGGATGGAGCTACGGCGGCTACATGACGGCGATGACCTCCTTCCGCGGCGGATCGCTCTTTCGCGCGGCGATTTCCGTCGCGCCGGTCACCGACTGGAGGCTCTACGACGACATCTACACCGAGCGCTACATGCGCACGCCAGCGGAGAACGTCACAGGCTACGACGAAGGTGCTCCGCTCAAGTACGTCAGCGGGCTGACGGCGAGCTATCTCCTCGTGCACGGCACGGGTGACGACAATGTGCATCCGCAGAATTCGATTCAACTGATCGACAAGCTCGAGGCTGCGAACAAACAGTTCCAGCTGATGCTCTACCCGTCGCGCACGCACGCAATCTCGGGCGGCAACTCGCGGACGCATCTCTTCACGCTGCTCACGACCTTCGTGGAGCAGAATCTGTTGCCAGCGGCCGCTGCGGCTCCGCAAGTGAATCCGTGAGGCGCATCGCGGGGATCGGCGCCGCGCTCATCGTCGCAGCGCTCGACTGTACGCACGGCGCGCCGCGCGAAGGCGCGACCTTCGCGAATCTCCCGCGCACGCGCGCCGAGCGAACATCGTACAGCGAGACATCGACCTACGCCGATGTCATCGCGTTCATCGACTCGCTGGAGCGCGATCACGTGCCCTTCGTGCGCCAGGAGCTCGGCCGCACCACCGAAGGACGCGTGCTTCCGCTGCTCATCCTCTCGCGCCCGCGCGTGTCGACGCCGGCCGAGGCGAAGGCGCTGCATCGTCCGATCGTGTACGTGCAGGCGAACATCCACGCGGGTGAAGTCGAAGGGAAGGAGGCACTGCAGGCGCTCGTGCGCGATCTCGCGACCGCGAAGAACAACGTGCTCGACTCGATCGTGCTGATCGCGATTCCGATCTACAACGCCGACGGCAACGAGCGCTTCGCGCCGCAGTCCGTCAACCGCACCGAGCAGAACGGCCCCGAGAGCGTCGGCCAGCGGCCAAACGCGAAGATGCTCGATCTCAACCGCGACTACGTGAAAGCCGAGGCGCCGGAGACGCGCGCGTCGCTGGCGGCGTTCGACAAGTGGGATCCGGATGTGTTCGTCGATCTCCACACGACCGATGGGAGCTTCCACGGCTACGCGGTGACCTACGCGCCATCGCTGAACCCCGCGGCGATGACGACGGGCGCGTACACGATGGACTCGCTCCTCCCTGCGCTGCGCACGAGACTGCAAGCGCGCGATGGCTTCGCGGTGTTCGACTACGGCAACTTCGATTCGGGCTACGAAGAGCGCGACATCACGGATACCGTCAAGCAGGGGTGGTACAGCTACGATCATCGCCCGCGCTTCGGCACCAACTACTTCGGCCTCCGCCAGCGCATCTCGATCCTGAGCGAAGCCTACTCGCATGACCCGCTCGAGCGCCGCGTGAAGTCGACGTACGCATTCGTCCACGAGATTCTGTCGCTCGTCGCCGAGCGCGGCGTGCGCATCCGCGCGATCGAGGCGCGCGCGGACTCGCAGTTCGCGCATGGCGACTTCACGACGCTGATTCCGATCCGCTCGCACCTCACGACCGCACCGCAGCAGCAGTCCGTGATCTTCGAAGTGATGGCGCACACGGGCGACTCGTCGCTCACGCAGCCTGGGGTGCCGCGGGGCTACCGGCGCACGGGCGCGATGCGCACGCAGGCGATGCCGGTTTACCTGCGGTTCGAGCCGACGCTCGCGCGCACCATTCCCCGCGCGTGGCTGCTTCCCGCGAGCGACACCGCCGCCATCGCGTTACTCCGTCTCCACGGCATCCAGGTGGAGCGCCCGTCCACCGGCATGACCTCCGCCCGCATCAGCCAGTTCGTGATCGACTCGCTCCGCACCGAGCCGCGAGAGTTCCAGGGACACCACGAGGTGCATCTCAGCGGCAGCTGGCGCGACACGACTACTCAGCTTCCCGGAGGGATGGTGATGGTGCGCGGCGATCAGCTCCAGGCCGTCGCCGCCCTCTGCCTCCTCGATCCCGAGAGCGACGATGGCCTCGTCACCTGGAATGTCTTCGACCCCGAGCTCGCGCCGGGCCGCACGTTCCCCGTCTTTCGCGTCCTCTCGTCCCCGAGTGGGTCGCCATGATGTGCGGCACGGTCTAGCTTGCAACCATTGAGGCGCGCTCCGCTGCGCTCTCGCTTCTCACACCGACATTCATGCTTCGTCAGAGTCTTCTCTACCTCTCCAATCAGCCGAGCATCTTCAAGCTCGTCCGCAAGAACGGATTCGCGAAGCGATTCGCCGAGCGCTTCGTCGCCGGCGAGACGCTCGACACCGCGCTCGAGGCCGTACGCGCACTGAACGTGCGAAAGATCACGGCCTCCCTCGACCTCCTCGGCGAGAGCGTGAGCACCAGGGCCGAAGTCCAGTCGGCGGCGCAGGAATATCTCACCATGCTCGACCGGATCCACGAGCAGAAGCTCGATGCCAACGTCTCCGTCAAGCTCACGCAGATGGGGCTCGATGTGGACGAGGAGCTGTGCGTCGAGACAATGCAGCGCATTCTCGCCCGCGCGCGCGACTATCAGACCTTTGTGCGCCTCGACATGGAAGGGAGCGCGTACACCGAGCGCACGCTGCGGCTGTTCGAGGATCGCCTCTATCCGAACTACCGCGAGAACGTCGGCATCGTGCTGCAGAGCTATCTCTATCGCACGAGCGCGGATGTCGAGCGCGCGATCATGCTCAAGGCACGCGTACGCATCTGCAAAGGCGCGTACAAGGAGCCCGCGGGCGTCGCGTACCCCGACAAGAAGGACGTCGATGAAAATTACGTGCGCTGCATGGAGAAACTGATCTCCGATGGCAACTATCCCGGCGTCGCGACGCACGATCCGAAGATCATCGAGGACGCGAAGCGCTTCGTGAAGGACAAGGGAATTCCATTGTCGCGCTTCGAGTTCCAGATGCTCTACGGCGTTCGCCGCGACATGCAGGATCAGCTCGTGCGCGAGGGCTACAACATGCGCGTCTACGTTCCCTTCGGCACGCAGTGGTACCCGTACCTCATGCGCCGGCTCGCCGAGCGTCCGGCGAACCTCGCGTTCATCACCGGCAACGTCGTGCGCGAGATGATGAGCGGCTACAAGCAGTAAATGGCGCGACACGAGCCGCCCGACCACACCAAGGGAGACGAGAAGACTCTCGGCGGGTACATGGCGGTTCACGCGCGGCCGGCGGCCTTCGAGGGCTCCGATGGCCGCTCGTACACGGTCGCGATCGAGACGGATGAAACGGGCGATCGCGCACGGCCGGTGGGCGGATTTTTGTTGTTCGTGCGCTGGGGCGGCGATCAGCCCGAGGTCACCGGACACATCGAGTCACCCTTCCTCGCATGGGGCGCGACCTCGGAAGAAGCGACTCGCGCCGTCGGCGCGCTGTCGTTGCACGAGGTGAAGAAGCAGCTCGACCTTCTCCTGGGCGGAGAGCCGCAGCCCTCGCGCCCGTGGTGGGAAGCGATGCGCGAGGAGGGCACCGGGCATGGCCAGTGATGCGCCCGCGATGGCCGACGCGCCGGGCGACGTGCGCGGGATAGTCATGAAGGGTACCGGCGGCGTGTGGACCGTGCGCACGAGCGGAGGAGCGCAGCATCAGGCGACGATGCGCGGCCGCCTCAAGCAGGAGGGCGCCGACAAGATCGCGGTCGGCGACGACGTGCGACTCGAGGAGGAGGATCGCGGCGGCAGCTGGGTGATCGCCGAGCTCTTTCCGCGCCGCTCGCGGCTCGCGC
>JBDTXL010000044.1:0-5613 GCA_040006195.1 Gemmatimonadota bacterium
GAGGCGCTCAAGGCGCGCCGCGGACAGAGCGAGCTTCCGCAGCGCTTCGAGCCGAAGTTCATGCGCCACGCCGTCGACAAATGTCTCGAGCGACTGGAGACCGACTACATCGATGTGCTGCAGCTCCACAACATCAAGATGGACCACGTCCGCGATCCCCAAGTGTGGGAAACGATGCGCGAGCTCGTGCGCGAAGGAAAAATTCGCGCGTGGGGTGCGGCGTTCGGACCGGCGATCGGGTGGCTCTACGAGGCCGTCGAGCTCGTGGAGCGTGAGCCGGACATCAATACGATCCAGATGATCTGGAACATCCTCGAGCAGCATCCGGGGACCGCGATGCTCGACGCCGCGCGCGCACACGCGCCCGACTGCGTCTTCAACGTTCGCGTGACGCACGCGTCGGGAATGCTGGAAGGGAAGTACACGGAAGACACGGTGTTTCCCGAGAACGATCATCGCCGGCACCGCCCGCACTCGTGGCTCATCAACGGTGTGCAGAAGGTCCGCACTCTCGACTTTCTCACGAAGCGAATGACGCTCGGGCAGGCCGCGCTCAAGTGGCTGCTCGCCGACCCGCTCGTGGTGACGACGCTCCCGAACATCTACGACGACGAGCAGCTCGCGGAGTTCGCCGCCGCGAGCGATCTCGACGATCTTACGCGTGGCGAGATGGAGCGCATCGCGGAGCTCAACGTCACCAACTTCGGCGTCGCGAACGAGACGCAGAGCTACAAGGGAACGATGAAGCGTGACGATGTGCAGCAGCCGGCGGAGGCTGCACGTTGATCCACCCATGGCACGGCCTTCCTGCGGGATCGCATCCGCCGGAGAAAGTCACCGCAGTCGTAGAGATTCCGAGCGGCAGTCGCAACAAATACGAGCTCGACAAGGAGTCCGGACTCTTTCGACTCGATCGCGTGCTCTACTCGGCCGTGCACTATCCCGCGGACTACGGTTTCATCCCGCGCACGCTCGCCGAGGACAACGATCCCGCCGACATTCTCGTTCTGCTGAACGAGCCGACGTTTCCCGGCTGTCAGATCGACGCGAGACCGATCGGTGTGCTGCGCATGACTGATCGCGGCGAGCCCGACGACAAGATTCTCGCGGTGCCGAGCAACGATCCGTTCTACGAGGAATACTTCGACATCGCGGACATCCCGCAGCACTATCTGAAGGAAGTCGAGCACTTCTTCCACATCTACAAGGATCTGGAAGGAAAGCGCGTGCAGACGATCGGCTGGGAGCAGGCGCCGTCGGCAATTCAGATCATCCGGGAGTCGATGCAGCGCTACAACGAGAAGTTCGTCTTCCCGAGCGGGCCGTGAAGGGCTCGGCCGCAGACGGTTACGACCGGCGTTAGCAGGCGAGTGAGATGACTGCGCGTCGCCAGCGCGGCCACATCATTCACAGTCGCCTCGCCGCGCTCGTGAGCGCAGATCCGGCCGCGAGAAAGCGGCTGCGCGCGCTGCGTCGCGCGCTGGCCGGCGCCTCGCGCTGCACGTTCCTCGTGCAGAACGATCCCGACCCCGACGCGATCGCCTCCGCGCTCGCGCTCCGCCGGACCCTCGGCTTCTCCGCGGCGCGCTCCCCCATCGTGACCGCTGGGCAGATCACGCGCCCCGAGAATCAGCGGTTGATCGCCGAGCTGAACGAGCGCGTGCGCCACGTGCCCATCGAGCGGCTCCCGCTGCTCGCACCGCTCGTTCTCGTCGACGTGCAACCACCGTACTTCGGCGATGCGCTGCCAAGTGTCGCCGCGGTGATCGATCATCATCCGACAACTGGCTCATATCGCGCCCGCTTTCGCGATGTGCGGACAAACTACGGCGCGAGCGCAACGATGGCGGCGGAGTATCTTCTCGCCTCCGATGCCGATGGCGTTTCGACGCGGCTTGCCACCGCGCTGCTCTACGGCATCGTCACCGACACGAAGTCACTCTCGCGCGCGGCGAGCGACGAAGATCTCCAGATGTTCGCGCTTCTCTTCGCGCGCGCCGATCACGTCGCGCTGCGGCGTATCCAGCATCCGTCGTATCGCCCGCTCGCGCTCAAGCGATTCGGTGTCGCGCTCGAGCACGCGCGCGTGCGCAAAGGCCTCGCCTACATCCACCTCGGATTGCTCCCCGCGGATCAGGAGCACATCGTCGCGCAGCTCGCCGAGTTCTGCCTCGGCATGGCGGGCGCGGAGATCTCGGCAGTTTCCGGGGTCTTCGGCGGCAAGTTCGCGATGAGCCTGCGCTCGCTCTCGCCGAACGCGAAGCTCGGCGAGAAGATTCGAAGGCGCTTCGGAGCCTTCGGAAGCGCGGGCGGACATCCGATGATGGCGAAGACCGTCGTGCCGCTCCCCGCCTGGAGAAAGGAGCACAAGTTCGCGAATCAGGACGGCCTCGGCCGCAGCATTCGCCGGGAGCTCGTCAAGGCGCTCGCCTCGACGAGATGACCGGCGGCGATCGCGCAGTGCGACCGCTGGATCTCACGGCGCCCACGCGCACGCCGTGGAGTGCGCCGTCGCGAACGCAGACGAACATCGACGTCGATGCCGTTCGCCAGCGTCACAAGCGCATCGTCATCTGCGCCGACGGCACCTGGAACAGCACGAAGGCGACCGACGCGATCGGCGACTCGGCGACGACGAACGTGTGGCTCACCTATCAGCTCGTGAAGCCGAAGGCAGATGACGGAACGCCGCAGCTCGCCTTCTATCACCCGGGCGTCGGCACCGGTGGCTTCGTCGACCGCGTGGTCGGCGGCGCCACGGGGCGCGGAATAGACCGCAACATTCGCGAGTGCTATCGATTCCTCGTCGACAACTATCATCCGGGCGACTACGTCTATCTCTTCGGCTTCAGCCGCGGAGCGTACACGGTACGCAGCCTCGCGGGGCTCGTGCGCAACTGCGGCATCATCAGTCCGGAAAAGCTGCCGATCGGGAAAATCGTCGACGCCGCGGTGGGCGAGGCCTTCGGGCACTATCGCGCGCGCGGCGATGCGACGGCGCCGTCCGCGCAATCGTCGGTCGACTTCCGGAAGGGGCACTCTCATCCGGATTTTCGCATCACCTGCGTAGGTGTGTGGGACACGGTCGGCTCGCTCGGAATTCCGGTTGGGCTGATAGGGCGTCTCACGGCGCATCGCTATGGCTTTCACGACGTGACGCTGAGCAGCTGGGTCGACTGCGCCTTTCATGCGGTTGCGGCGGATGAGCGGCGTCGCCCATTCGTGCCCACACTCTGGCTGCAGCAGCCCGACGCGCGCGAGCACGGGCAGCACGTCGAGCAGCGATGGTTCACTGGCGTGCACTCGGATGTGGGTGGTGGCTACCCGTGGCCAGAGCGCGGGCTCGCGACGCTCACCCTCCGCTGGATGTCCGACCGCGTGACGAGGGCATGCCGCCTCGAGCTCGATCCCGCACCGCTCGACGGCGCCCCGCCGAGCGCGTGCGCGCTGCACGAGTCGCTCACGCTGTGGTATCGGATGTGGAAGCCGGCAAAGCGCACGATCGACGGCGGCCTCGGACACTTCGGCGCGCGTGACAACGGGCGGATCACGGAGGAATGCATCGACGAGTCGGTGGGCCAGTGGCGCGCGAAGTACGCCTCGGCTCCGATGCCGCAGACGAAGAGGCCATACACGCCGGACAACGTGCTCGAATACGAGGAGCGAATCGAGGAGCAGGCGAGCACGCCGCCGGTCGAGCCTCAGGACTACCCGTCTGACCTGCGGTCGCAACGAATCAACGACGGTTGAGAGCTCTGCGGCATACGACGCTACTGACCCGCTGCCCCGCGGTGCGCGCCGAGGATCACCGCCGCGCCAATCAGGCTCAGAGCCATCCCTCCCACATCCCATCGATCGGGCCTCACTCCTTCCGCGGCCCAGAGCCACAAGACGGACGCCGCGATATAGACGCCGCCATACGCCGCGTACGCGCGCCCCGCTGCCATCGCGTCCGCGCGCGTGAGCAGCCACGCGAAAAGCGCCAGTGAGAGCAGGCCGGGAACTATGAACCAGGAACTCCTGCCGAGCCGTTGCCAGCTCCAGAAGCTGTAACAACCAGCGATCTCGGCCAACGCCGCCGCAACGTAGATGAATACGGTCTTCGTCATCGTTTCGTGTGGCGAGATTGCGAAGGCACAAGGCTCTCGTGGCGCGGGTCACGTCTCGTGGGTTTCACGGGACCGCTGCGCGCCAGCTTCGCGAGAGGTCTGCACCTCGAGCTCGGACCGCCGGTGCAGCTTTTGGCGCACCGATCGACGAACTCCGCCAGCATCTTTTCCAGCGAACGAAGCTCGAGAAGCTTTGCGCGAACAATGTCGAGCTGCGATTGGCCGATGTCCTGCACGGCCTTGCAATCACTCGACGGATCGCCGAGCAGGCTCACGAGCTCGCGAACGTGATCGATGGAAAAGTCAAAATCGCGACAGCGCCGAATGAACGTGAGCCTTTGCACGTCCGCGGTATCGTAGCGTCGCTGGTGCCCTGCCGGCCGGACTGGCCGTGGCAGAAGCCCGATCTGCTCGTAGTAGCGGATCGTAGGCGCAGTTGTGCCCGCGAGTCTCGCAAGCGCGCCGATCTTCAACCCTGACTCGATGTTCATGACGTCCTTGGAAGATCATAAACCTGGGGCTTGAACCTCAAGTGACTTTAAGTTGTATCATCAGGACGTGGCTCGGAGCAAGTGCTGCCGGAAGCTGGCGCTGCTCCCCGTTGGACCAGGCTCCGTCCCGTGGCTCTCTTATGACTGGTCTCCCAATCGCTTGCACGCTGCCGCCCGACGCCTACACGGCGCGGCAAACGTGGATCGCTGATCTGAATCGCGCCTATCTTCTCGCCCACGAGGAGCGGGGGCTCGTGCTCGAGTTGCGCTACTCGCTCGCTGCCGCCCATCTGCTGACGGAGCTTGTGCAGAAAGAATCGGTGTGCTGTGCCTTTCTCCAATTCGAGCGAACGGTGACGAGCGACGCGATCGTGCTTCGGATCACGACACCCGTGGAAGCGGGAGCATCCGCTCGACTCATTCTCGCCCCATTCATCGAGGGAAGCTGTTGACTGCAAGCGTGCGTACTTCACGGAGCGACCGATCCGGGCGCAGTACCCGGCTTGCGGCACTGTCGAGCGCGACGGCGGCGGTGGCGTGCGGCGTCTGCTGCGTGCTTCCATTTGCATTTCCAGCTGTGGCGATGAGCTTCGCGGGAGCTCTGTTCGCAGCCTTCGCGCACGTCTTTTGGTGGGCACTGCTCATCGCGATTGCAACCGTTGTCGCGGCTTGGGGCTGGGTTGGATGGCAGAGCTACACCACGAGGAGGCGCCCTGCGCGCGCGACGATTCTCGCGATGAGTGGCGCCTCGGTGTTGCTGCTCGTGGCACTCAGCTGGCCGCTGATGGAATCATACATCATCGCCGTGTTCAGACACTAGCGATCGTGGGACTACTGCGGCGCCACCTCGTGAAAGGTCAGCGTCGACTCGTGTTGTTGCGTGCTTCGCAGTGTCCATTGTTCGTCGAATACGAGCAGCGACTGGCCCTTTGCATCGTAGAGGCGCATGCGGCCGCTGCCGCGCGATGCGCGCTCGATGGCCGCCTCGGGCCCCGTCACCCAGCGCGGATAGC
>JBDTXL010000045.1:0-2363 GCA_040006195.1 Gemmatimonadota bacterium
AGTACTATCCCGGCTCGAAGATCACGGTCGAAGGCTTCGCTGATCCCGCTGGCAGCGTGAAGTACAATCTCGACCTCTCGAAGAAGCGCGCTGCCTCGGTGCAGTGGTACCTCTCCTCGCAGGCCGGCGTGACCGACGAAATCCAGGCGATCGGCTACGGCAAGACGCGCCTCGTTGTTCCGAATGCTTCTGGCGATCAGCCGGGCGCGGATCAGAACCGTCGCGTGGTGTTCGTGATCGAGAGTGCGCAGGCGCAGGCGTCGGGCGTTGCGATGACGGCGCAGTAAGCGACTGTCCTTCTGCAGCAAGCACGCGGCGCGCCTTCGGGCGCGCCGCGTTGCTTTTGTGGCTATGGAATCTCGTCCATGCTGTCCGACGCACGCCGCTTCAGCGACGGATCGGGCATCGCACTGCCACGCTTGTCTCGCCAGTGCAGGATGAGGTCGGGCGCGATCGCGACCGCGAGCAATGTCACCGGCAGATTCTGGATGAGCTGCAGCAGAAGCGCGACCGCGACGGCCGATGCTTTGTCGAGGCCGAGTGCCTGCGCGGTGACGCCGTATACGACCTGGAAGACGCCGACATTTCCCGGCGTCGCGCGGACGAGGAAGCCCACGTTCGCCGTAATCAGCGTCGTCACGCTGCCGACGAGGCTGATCGGAAAGTGCGCGGCAACAGCTACGAGGTGGTAGGTCGCGATCTGTGCCGCCCAATTGACGAGCGAGAGCAGCATCGCGAACGCGATGCGCTTGAGCGTGAGGATGCTGCGCACGCTCGTCATGAAGCGATCGAGATAGCTGCGTGCTCTGCCGAAGAGCGTCGATGGGTAGACCGTCGCGACGAGAGCGCCGTGCGAACGCCGCAGCAGCATTCCGAAGAGCACCACGATGCCGAGCAGCACGCCGACGGCGACGAAGCGCCAGCGCGCGACTTCGTGCGGCATTGGAAGAAAAAATGCCGCGCCGGCCATGAGCGCGATGTAGCCGATGAGATCGAACAACCGCTCGAGGGCCAGCGCGGCGAGCACGGCGGCGCTGGACGCCTGCGATGCGCGAGTGACGAAGACGACTCGCGCTGCATCGCCGCTGTTGGCAACGAGAATGTTGTTGAGCCCCGCGCCGGCGACGGTGGCCTTCGTCGCGAGCGCCAGCGAGGGAACGCCGACTGCGCGCAGGAAGATCCACCACGTCAGAGCTTTCGCCGCCAACGTGACGAAGTTCGCGAGCGTCGCGACAAGGAGTATCGGGATCGAGGCTGAGCGGATGGCGGCCCACGCGGCGCTCCAGTCGATGGTGCGGCCGTAGAGCACTACAGCAACGAGCATCGCGAGCGAGAACGCCCAGCGGAGCGCCTTCTTTGTCCCTGACGTCATACGCCTGCGCCTAGATGTCTCGAGAGCTGCTTCGCGGCTCGATAGCCGCTCCGCATCGTGGGGTAGCTATACACGCCGCGCGCAAAGGGATCCTCTTCCCAGTTGTGCGTCCAGCTTTCGATGAGCAGGGACGCGAGCTTCTTGCGCGAGAGCCCGAACATCCGCGCACCTGCCCAGGCAACTATCATCGGCGCGCGCTGCGGCGCCAGCGTCCAGGAGACGGAGACATCGGGTCCGAGCTCTGGATGAAGCCGAGCTTCGCGAGCTTCCCCTTTCGCCAGAACTCCTCGCGAAAGAGCATCACGATGCGCGTGACCGGCCCGCTCGAGATGAGTGTGAGCGCATTCTCGAGCTTCGGAAGTGCGGGATGAATGCTCACGGCGCCGGCGTCACCGGGACGCGCCTGCAGCGCTCCGATCGGCGGAGTGATGATCGCGGTTTTCGCGCTGAAGCTTCCGGCACGTGATCGTACCCATCGAGCACGCGCCCCGTTCGCTCCGCGGCCGGGTCGCCCGGCGGGCTTCCGCCTTTCGCGAGCGCGCGCTCGCTAATGCGAAGCGCGTCCGCCGCGTGAAAGCCCTCGACGAACTCGCGCACCAGCTTGCGGTCGCGCGCGAGCTTGCGACCGCCGGGCTCCGTTACCAGAAATTCGTGGAGGGAGCGATCGGGATCGCGGATCGCGCTCATGCGCGACATGATGTTGTCGAGCCGACCCAAGAAATTCTTCGACTGGGCGCGGCCACGGATGAATTCGGCGCCGAGCTCGATTGGTGCGATCGCGCGCGGATGGCGATGCGTGAAGATCCGTCCGCCGATGCGCTCGCGTGCCTCGAGGACTTCGACGCGACGGCCGCGCTCGCGCAGCGTGCGAGCGGCCGCGAGGCCGGACACTCCCGCACCTACGACCATGACGTCCGTACGAATTGTCTTGCTCATTCGACCTCCGATGCGCGACTTCGAGCGCAAGGCTAGCGAACGAAGGCGGCGAGTC
>JBDTXL010000046.1:0-3453 GCA_040006195.1 Gemmatimonadota bacterium
TGTGATGCGCGCGCTCGAAGATCGAGAGGTCGTACCACGTGCCCATGTTCTGCGCCGACGTAACTCCATGCTCCGCGAAGTACTTCATCGCGGCATCGAAGGCGCGGTCGGCGACCGCAGGAGGCGGGTCGGGCATTGAATCATCCACGAGCCCCTGCGCGTTGTCCTTGAGCAACCCTGTGGGCTCGCCCTTCGCATCGCGCACGATCAGCCCGCCTTCGACATTGGGCGTCGCCTTCGTGACGTGCGCGGCCCGGAGCGCGGCGCTGTTGGCGAGGCTCATGTGCCCGTCGAGGCGCGCAACCCATACCGGATTGTCCGGCGACACGGAGTCGATCCACTGGCGCGTGGGAAGCTCCCCGCCCCAAAGCGTGTGATCCCAGTCGCCGTCGGTGACCCACGCGCCTTTCGGAATCGTCTTCACGTAGTCGCGAATGCGCGCAGTGAACTCGGCCGGCGTCTTCGCATCGCGAAGCTTCACGGACGAAAGCCCGCGGCCTGCGCTGATGATGTGCGTGTGCGCGTCGATGAAGCCCGGGACGAGCATCTGCCCGTGCGCGTCGATCGTCTTCGCTTCAGCGCCGGTCATTTTCCGGATCTCGGCGCTCGAGCCCACCGCCGCGATTGTATCGCCTCGCGCCGCGATCGCCTCGGCCCACGGCCGCTTCGGATTCCCCGTCCAGATGCGGGCGTTCACCACCGCGAGGGTGACGGGTGCGGGCTTACTCCCGCTCGAGCACGCGGCGAGCGTGAATGCAGTCATCATGGCGAGAGCCGACGGACGCCTGGAGAGGTACATCTCGCGCTAGCGCCGCTCCATCGCGTCGCGGATGTCGAGGAGGATTTCGAAGTAGAGCTGCTCGCGACGATAGGCGAAGTCGAGCGTGGCCATCGACGTGCTGTCTTCGGTCGCCTTGGCGCGCTCGAAGCTCTCCCGGTACATCTCATCCAGATTGTTGAGGATGCGTTCGCGGCTGCGCGACATGGATATTTTCTCTAGGGCTTTGAGGGTGAGTCGTGGCGGGTCATCGTTCGTTGAAGCGGAGAGCGCGGCTTCGCCCTGTTCGAGGAAATATTTCTTCGCCGCACCCATGAGCGCACGACGTGGATTTATCGGACTAGTCATGACTCGAGACCAGCTCTTCGCGCGCGACAAGCATCGCTGCGTTTACTGTGGAGAGATCTTTCCCGCGGAGGAGCTGACGGTCGATCACGTGCAGCCTCGCGTGCGTGGGGGAGACCGATCCGGTGGGAACTTAGTGACGGCGTGCAGGGGCTGCAACACACTCAAGGGCCATCGCAAGCTCGCGGACTTTCTCTCCTCGGAGCCGGTCGCGCGCAAATACTTCTTCGCGCTTGCGACTGCGGTCTGGCCGCGTCATTTGCGGGCGGTGGAGGAGCAGCTCGCGCGCAGCGACTTCAAACGTGCGCAGCGACGGCAGTCGGAGCGCTAGCGAGCCTCAGCGCGAGCGATCGCGGCCGGGGCTCCGTGTAAGCGTGCGGAAGCGCTCCGTCATTCTGTTGACGCGCTCGCTGTACTGGCGCGGCGTTTCATCAGCCGCGCGCGGCGGAACGACGTGGCGGCAAAGATCATCCGGAGTGCCAAGTTGCGCGGGCGAGGTACGGCCCGCGAGAAGCTCGGCGGCGCGGCGGAAGGCGTCGACCGCCACCTGCATCATAGTGAGCTCCGGAGCGCTCTCGGAGCCCGTGACGTCGACCCCATTTTCCTCGAGTGAGCGGAGCGCTGCGTACATCGACTGCGCGGCTGCTTCCGAGCGTGCACCATCGCGCGCATTATCGCGCGCACTGTCATCATGTTGATCCAACATCGACATACGGCCCTTCTTTTATTTGGGAAGCTTGTTGTCGCCAGGCGGTGCGACGTAGCGATACTGCTCGACAACCTGCCCGGCGATGAGATGCTCGTGCAGAATCTGCTCCGCACCGGCCACATCAACGTGCGAATACCATACTGCTTCCGGATACACAGCCACCATCGGCCCGTTGCCGCACTGCCCCATGCATCCTGAGTGATTGACGCGAACACTGTTCTGAATTCCAGCGGCGGCTGCGCCTTTCTTGAGTGCAGCGAAAACGAGATCACTTCCCTGCCCCGGACACGTGCCGCCCGATGTGCAAACAAACACGTGATGCTTGTACTGTCCCATGGCGTCAAATCTAGCGGGCACGGCTCACGAAGCGGACGCTACATTGACGTTTATCAGTGCATATTTCTCTTATAGATCGCGCACCTTGGCGGAGACGAATTTTGTTGCACACTCATGGCTGAGCCGTGGCTTCGCGGCCCGATCGCACGAATGCCGGCGATGGTGATGCCCGCCGCGCACGCACTGATGCAGGCGGCCGAGGACATCCCGATGGCGGTCGAGGGGCTGACGACGGCGCAGCTGTGGGCGCTGCCTGGGGGTGCGGCGGCTGTGGGCTTCCATCTGCGGCACCTGGCGGGGAGCATCGATCGGCTCCTCACCTACGAAAGCGGCGAGATGCTCAGTGATGCGCAGATGGTCGAGCTCGATGCCGAAATCGAGGATGATGGTCGCGACGCCGATCAGCTCGCGCGCGATGCCGTGACCGCAATCGCGCGTGCGATCGAGGCGATGCGTGTGACGCCACCGGCTACTTATCTCGATTCGCGCGGCGTGGGACGACGCAGGCTCCCGACCACGGTGCTCGGCCTGCTCGTGCACATCGCGGAGCACACACAGCGTCACGTGGGCGGGATCGTGGCGACAGCGAAGGTGGTGCGCGCGGGATCATAGATTGGTCGGCTCCGCGAGGCGAAACCGCGCCGAGTACTCAGGCGTTCAGTAGTGTGTACCAAACGAACAGGGGGAACGGCATGGCATCGGCAACGGCAGTGGACAACGACAAGGTGATTGCGGCGAAGGGATACGTGCACCCCGAGGTGCTCGTGTCCACCGAGTGGCTCGCTCAGCATCTCGACGATCCGAAGATCCGCATCATCGAGAGCGACGAGGATGTGCTCCTCTACGACCTCGGCCACATACGGAATGCACAGAAGGTCGACTGGCATCTCGACCTCAACGACGAGACGGTGCGCGACTACGTGAGCCCCGAGCAGTTCGAGAAGCTGCTCCATTCGAAGGGGATCGACGAGTCTACTACCGTCGTGTTCTATGGCGACAAGAACAACTGGTGGGCAACTTATGCCTTCTGGGTGTTCAAGCTGTTCGGCTTCGAGAACGCGCGCGTGCTCGATGGGGGCCGCATCAAGTGGGAGGCGGAGGGACGCGAATTCGTGATTGACGTTCCGAAGTTTTCGACGACAACGTACAGGGCGCCGCCGCGCGACGACTCGAAGATCCGAGCGTTCCGCGAAGAGGCGCTCGCGCACTCGAAGGCGAAGAAGCCGCTCGTCGATGTGCGCTCGCCCGATGAGTTCTCCGGGAAGAAGACGCACATGCCCGAGTA
>JBDTXL010000047.1:0-9612 GCA_040006195.1 Gemmatimonadota bacterium
TCGCGCACCGCAAGCTGCCGTACCGCAAGATGCTCGTGTTCACGGGCTTCATGCTTGGCGTCGTGCTGCTCGTGATGGTGGGCGAGCAGGCGCAGGAGATGCAGCTGGCGCACTGGATCTCGACGACTCCGGTCGCGTGGCTCGAGCGAATTCCGGCGTGGGTGGGGCTCTGGTTCTCGGTGTTCCCCACAGTCGAGACGCTCGCGGCGCAGGCACTGGCAGCGGTGATCGTGATCGGATCGTACTTCATCGCGCGGCGCGACATGTTCCGCACGCTGATCACGCCGGATGAGGCGCCCGCAGTTCAATAACTAGTGCGCGGCGCGCTCCACCCGCGCGCGGGCCCCATCGAGCTCCTTCAAGTACGATTCGAACTGCACGTAGAACGCGTGGCGCGGTGACTTCAGGTATCGCATCCCGCCGTTCAATGCGAGGGGCTTCATGCGCATCTCATCGAATGTCTTGATCGACGCGTCGTTCGCTTCGCGAGCGCGAAGCACGGAGGTGAGCAGCGCGCACTGCCTGCTCAGGATCGGGTACGCGGCGCCCGCCGTTGCGAAGAAGCCGAGCACGTAGAGGGTCGGATAGTCGCGCGGGAAAATGTTGAGGTAAAAGTCTTCGCCGCTCTCATTCAGATGTACGCCGCCCGCTTCGAGGCAGGGAATCGTCGGCTTGAAGCCGGTGGCCCACAGAATCACGTCGGGCTCGATCTCGCTGCCATCGGTAAAGCGCACGGAGCGTCCGCGGAGCTCGGCGATGTCGGGCTTGGCCGCGATGTCGCCATGCGCGAGATGATGCAGCAGCTGGGTGTTCATGATCGGGTGCGTCGACAGCGGCGCATGATCCGGCTTCGGAAGGCCGAAGCGCCGCACGTCGCCGACGAGGACGCGCAGCAGGATCCTGAGCATCGAAGGCGCGAGCCAATTCGGGAGCTGTGGGCCGTGATGAAAGAAGGCATCCGTCGGCTGGCCAAAGACGTGCTTCGGGAGGAACCAGTAACCGCGTCGCATGCTGATCCACGACTGGCTCGCGCGCGCCGCCGCATCGCACGCGATGTCGCAGCCGGAATTTCCCGCACCGACGACGAGCACCTTCTTCCCCTCGAGCTCCGCGGCCGAGCGGTAGTCGAGCGTGTGATACGACTCGCCGCTGAAGTGGCCGGGATATTCGGGGATGACCGGATCCCAGTCGTGGCCGACGCCGGCGATTACTCCATCGTAGCGCAGCGCCTCGCCGGTGGAGAGCGTGACGTCCCAGGCGATTCCGACGGGCTGCGCCTTGACCACCGCCGTTTCGAAGCGGATGAACTTCCGCAGATCATACTTATCCGCGAACGCCCGGATGTAGTCGAGAATCTGTTGCCACGACGGATAGTCGGGATAGTCGGCAGGCATCGGGAAATCATCGAACGCCGACTGCGTGCGCGACGAAATGAAGTGCGCGCTCTCGTAGACGGGCGTGTTCGCTCGATTTGCATCCCACAGCCCGCCTACATCGTTGTGCTGCTCGAAGACGTCCAGCGCGAAGCCCGCCTCCGAGAGTGCGCGCGCGGCGGCGAGCCCCGACGGGCCCGCGCCGATGATGCAGTAACGCGTCACGCGCTATGTGTGCGAGGCGAAGGGGCTCGTCGACCCGCTCTTCTGAAAGGCGACTACCGTATACGGCCTCGACATGCCGCCCTCCATGCCCGGGCTTCCCATCACCATCCCCGGCACCGCGAGTCCCGCGACTTTCGGCTGTTCCTTCAGCAGCCTGTCGACGTCGGCGGCGGGCACGTGCCCCTCGATCACGTAGCTGCCCACGAGCGCGGTGTGGCACGACCGCACGCCACTCGGCACACCGTAGTGATCCTTCAGCGCATCCATGTCGCGGTCATCGTGCGCGGTGACGGTGAAGCCGCTCTTCTCCATGTGCGTCACCCAATCCCGGCAGCAGCCGCACGACGGATCCTTGTAGACCGTCACCGGCGGCCGCGCCAACTCGCTGCGCAGGGGAACCGCGGCGGATGCGCGGCGTGCGATCAACGTACCGGCGCCGACGAGCGCGCCCGCGAGAAACTTTCGGCGATCCATCATGTGTCGATCGGGGTTGAGGTTGCTGACGCTAAAGACGTACGCATCCGTGATCGAGAATGTCCGTTCTGGTAAAGCCGGCGAGGAGGCGCATCTCGTCGTATCCGCTGCCCATCGACACCACGTGCCCGGATTTCGAGTCCAGTGGATCGTAGACGTGAAACACCACGCTGAAGCCATTCGGTCCTTCGCAGACGATCACCGCGCCGCGCGCGATCGTGCGACGACGCGCCTCGACGGCATCCGTGAGCGTAGGCCCACGGTCGCGCGCCTCGACGGCGATCATCTCGCGATCCGACGTTCCCGGTAGCTCCGTATATCCGTTGCGCTCGACGAACGCCTCCGCACAGAATGCCGCCGTGTCGCGCGCGGTCGCGAGCCTTTCGTTCGGCAGGAGACAGCGGCGCGCACCACTCGAGGAACCTTGAGCCGGCAGCGATGCGGCTGCCACTATCGCTGCCGCCACCAGCCCGGCGGCGCTCACGCGACGGCGTAGATGCCGCGCGCCGCGCCCCGCACGTCGTTGCGCATGCGCATGACGACCACGCCTGCGACGATGAAGAGAATCGCGAGCAGCTGCGCCATGGTGAAGGTGCCGAAGAAGCGGTCGTCCTTTGCGCGCAGAAACTCGACGGCGAAGCGCTCGACACCGGCGAGCACCATATACACGCCCAACAGCCAACCCTCGGCGTGCTTGTGCTCGCGCAGCCGCCAGAGGATCAGGAACATCATGAAGCCGAGCGTGACCTCCAGCAGCTGCGTTGGATACACCGATAGGACGGTCGACGGCGATACCCCTGCGGGAATCGCCGAGTGAAAGCCGGCGAGGTTCGCAGCGGTGGACGGCGGCGCGCCCTCGGGGAAGCTCACCGCGAAGCGCGACATCCACGGGCGGCCGTAGTCATCACCGACGGCCCAGCACCCAGTGCGGCCAATCGAATACGCCGCTGCGATGCCGATCCCCGCCACATCGGAGATACGCCACGCATTGAGCTGCTTTCGGTGAATGACGGCGAACACCGCGATGATGCCACCGATCAGTCCGCCCCAGAAGACGAAGCCACCGCGGCTCCACAGCGTGGTGATGTCGTGCACGAGAATCACGTAATAGATCTTTGCGCCGAGCAGTCCACCGATGACGGCAGCAAAGACGAGATCGCCGATCGGCTCCGGATCGTACCCCCGGCGCTGGAGCTCGCGTTGCGAGATCACCTGCGCGATCGCGAACGCGAGAAGCACTGCGATCCCGAAGCCGGTGAAGGTGAAGATCCCGAGCTTGTACGAGAATGGATGATGAACGGTCATGCGGGACGTGAGCCGGGAATGGGAAGTGAGGCGACGGCGGACAGCGCCGAGGTTGCGCGCTCGCCAGCCTCGAAGCGGAAGAGTCCTGCCCGTGCGATCATTGCGGCGTTGTCCGTCGCGAGCCGCGCCGATGGAGCATAGACGGTTGCGCCAACCTCCGCCAGCCGTTCGCGCATCCGGGCAACGAGTGTGCGGTTGCACGCGACGCCGCCGCCCAGGACGACGCGCGTGCGGCCGTTCTCGCGCGTGGCACGCAGCGTCTTCTCGACGAGCGTATCGATGAGCGCATCCTGAAATCCGCGCGCGAGATTCGCGCGCTCGACCTCGACGTCCACCTTCTGCGTCGCGAGCCGCACCGCGGTCTTGAGACCGCTGAAGGAGAGATCGTAATAATCGCCGTCACCCGGTCGCGCGTTGCTGCGCACCATCGGGCGACTGAAGTGGAATCTCTTCGGGTCGCCGGTCGCGGCAACGCGCTCGATGTGCGGGCCGCCTGGGTAGGGCAGGCCGAGCAGCTTGGCGATCTTGTCGAAGGCCTCGCCTGCCGCGTCATCACGCGTGGTGCCGAGCACGAGATAGTCGCCCCAGGCGGCGACATCGAGCAGGAGCGTGTGCCCGCCCGAGATCAGGAGCGCGATGAACGGCGGCACCGCGTCCGCGTGCTCGAGTGATGTCGCGAAGAGATGTCCTTCCATGTGATGCACGCCGACCACGGGAATTCCGCGCGCGTAGCCGAGCGCCTTTCCGTACGCGACGCCGACGAGCAGAGCACCGACGAGTCCGGGGCCCTCCGTCACCGCGATGAGATCGATGTCGTCGAGCGTCGCGCTCGCATCGGACAGCGCCCGCTCGACCACCGGCACGATACTCGTCAGATGCGCGCGCGAGGCGATCTCCGGAACGACGCCGCCGAAGACGCGATGTATGTCCTGCGAGAGAATCACCAGCGAGCGCTGATGCACGTCGTTGCCGCTTCCCTCGAGCACCGAAGCGGACGTCTCGTCGCACGAGGTCTCGATGCCGAGCACGCGCGTCAAGGCGCGATCTTGTTGCCGCGCGTGGGGCGCACGGCGACGGGAGCAATGCGCGCCAGGGGAAGTCGCACGAGATGCGGGCGCACGTCGAGCACCTTGACGTCCGCCTCGTTCGACGTGAATACGTCGGCGGGGTGCACTGCGAACACGGAATCGTCGACACCGATGGAGCGGCGGAGCTGCGGCGACGCGCTGTAGAGCTTGAGCAGCTCGCGCCCGCGGCCGGAGACCAGCGCCTGCACCGCGGGCGGCTGTGCCGCCATCGTGACCGAGGAGTCGAGCGTCAGCGCGAGATGCACGTCGATCCACGCCTCCGACGGCTCCTCGGAGCGCACGATGACCCAGAGCACGATCGCGAAGAAGAGCGCGGAGAATTTCACAGGAAGATGCTCCGTTACCGCGGACGTGAACTGCCGCTTGTACGAGATCATTCGAGACGACTGCAGAGGCGCCACGCTACTTCCCCGGCTCGGCGAGCAGTTGAGCGATCAGCGCGCGATTGCCCGCGCTGTTCCAGTCCGATGCGCCGATGACCTTCTTCCGGATGACACCATCACGCGCGATCACGAATGTCTCTGGTACACCGGTGGTCTGGTAGTCGTTCACGACCTTCCCCGTGGGGTCGTACAGGATCTGGAAGGTGAGCGCGTACTGCTGCACGAAGTCCCGGATCTTCTGCTCGAAGCCCGGATCGTCCATGCTGATCGCGACGACCTTGAGCCCCTGCGGGCCAAGCGCCTGGTGGAGCTTTTCGATCGCGGGCATCTCATCGCGGCAGGGAAGACAGAACGTTCCCCACACGTTGAGGAGCACGACCTGCCCCTTGTAGTCCGCGAGCGTTTGGGTGCGCGGCACCGAGTCGACCGTCTTCGCACGAAAATCCGGCGCCTTCGAGCCGACGGACACCGGGTAGAGCTGATCGCCGAGCACGCGCGAGGCGACGAAGAGCGCGCCGCCGAGCAGGACGATAATGGCGGCGACGATCGACCACTGTTGCCGGGCGGTCACGCGCGCTCCGTACACAGATCGCGCAGGGCTCCGATCTCGAGCTTCGGATCGTTCGCGGCGAATACCGCGTTCCCAGCGACGAAGGTGTCCGCTCCCGCGCGCCACACCTGATTGATGGTGTCGCGATTGATTCCGCCGTCTACCTCGAGCGCTGCGTGGCTCTTCGTCTCGCGGAGCAGCGCGCGCGCGCGGCGCACCTTGTCGGCCGAGCTCGCGATGAACGACTGGCCGCCGAAGCCGGGGTTCACCGTCATGATGAGCAGCACGTCGAGATCGGCCGCGATCTCTCGAACCGACTCGACGGGCGTCGCCGGATTGAGCGCGACGCCCGCACCGCAGCCGAGCTCGCGAATGCGCGCGAGCTGGCGATGGAGATGCGGCGCAGCCTCTACGTGAATCGTGAGATTGCTCGCGCCGGCTTTCGCGAAGCTGTCGAAGTAGTTCTCGGGCTCGACGACCATGAGATGCACATCGAGCGGCAGCCTGGTCAGCTCGCTGACGGTCTCGATGACCTTCGCACCGAACGACAAATTCGGCACGAAGCGGCCATCCATCACGTCGATGTGAATCCAGTCGGCTCCGCCGGCTTCGACGCGCGCGATGTCGTCCGCGAGATGCCCGAAGTCCGCGCTCAGGATCGATGGCGCGATTCGACAGCTCATTGCTCTCTCGGCACGGTGGCGACGCGCAGGCGCACGGTCACTCCGGGCGGCGCGGCCTCGTTGCCGGCGGGATCCTGCCCGGTCACCGTCCCCTCGGGCGCGCCGGACGTGAGCGTGTCCGGCACCGCGGGCGCGACGCGAAAGCCGACCTGCATCAGCAGCTGCGCGGCGGACGCGTACGTCTGCCCCGTGACGTCGGGGATCGCGAGCTGGGCGGGTCCACCGCTCACGACAAACGCCACCTCCGATGGCAGCGGCGTCTTCTCTCCGCCCGCGGGCGACGATGAGAGCACCTGTCCGCGCGGCGACGGACTCTCGCGCTGCGTCACATCTCCCGACTCGAGTCCCGCGTTCTGCAGCGCGAGCTCGGCCGCCTGACGCGAGAGACCAACGAGCTGCGGCACGCTTGTCGTGCGCTGCCCCTGGCTGAGATCGAGCACGACCTTCGTCCCCGATGGCATCACCGCATCCGGAAGCGGATTTTGTCCGAGCACCTGCCCCGACGCTGATCCCGCCGTGAAGCGCAGCTCACCCTTCTGCGGCTTGAAGCCCAGCTTCTGCAGCTGCGCCGATGCATTCTCGAACGTTTGTCCAACGACGTTCGGGACCTTCGTGTCGCTCGTGACCAGATGCGCCGGGAAGATGAAGAAGGCGACGATCAGGTAAGCGAAGAGAAATCCGCCCATGATGGCGACGAGATATGGAATCGAGCGGCGTGCGGAGCCGCGAAGCGTCACCCGCCCACCCTCCGAAGTCTCGCCGCGAATGCGCCATCCACACCGCTGCGCTGCGGCAGCACGCGAAGCCGTCCGGCATCGAGGACGCTCGCGGGAACGACCCCCTCCGCCGGCGGCTCGAGCTGCCAGTCACCTCGCTCGGCGAGGAAGCTTTCGATCTGCGCGTCGTTCTCCTCTGGCTCGAGGGAGCAGGTGCTGTAGATGAGGAGCCCACCCGGCCTGACGACCGCGGCCGCAGCGCGCAGGATGCTGCGCTGCAACGCGGCCATCACCGCGAGGTCCGAGATGCGAAGCCGCCACCGCGCATCGGGATGCCGGCGCAACGTCCCCGTGCCGGTGCAGGGGACGTCGATGAGCACGGCGTCCATCTCACGTACCGCGGGTTGGCGCGCATCCATCACGACCGACGAGATGTTGCGCGCCTCGACGCGGCGCAGATTCTCGATCAGCCGCTGCGTGCGGTGCAGATTGCGATCGCCGGCGACGACCATCGAAGCGGTGCGCGAGAGCTCGAGCGTCTTGCCGCCGGGCGCCGCACAGAGATCGGCGACTCGCGCGCCGAGCGAGAGGTCGGCGTACTGCGTGACGAGCGTCGACGCAGGGTCCTGCACGAAGAAGAGCCCTTTGCGAAAGGCGCCGAGCTCCGTGAGTGAAACTCCATGCGGCAGCTGGATGCTGTCGCGCACGAGCGGGCTCTCCGACACATCGACGCCCGCGTCCTCGAGCATCGTTTCGAGCTGCTCGCGCACGATCCCGTACGGCCGCAGTACGATCGACGGCTCGGTGTTGTTTGCCATGAGCAGCTGCTCCGTCTCCGAAGCGCCCCACCGCGCCACCCAACGCGCGACGAGCCAGCGCGGATGCGAGTGGTTGAGCGCGAGCGCATCGACGGGATCGGTGAGCGTCGGAAGCACGAGTGCGTCGCGCTCGCGGTCGACGCGGCGGAGCACCGCGTTCGCCAGCTTGCTCGCGCCGATGCCGTGACGCTGCTTCGCGAGCTCCACCGTCTGCGCAATCGCCGCATACGCCGGCACGCTGCGCATCGAGAGCAGCTGATAGGCACCGAGTCGCAACAGGTCGCCGAGATCGGGATCGAGGCGCACGAGCCCACCCTTCACGCGCTCACTCAGCTGCGCATCGAGAATGCTCCGCTTCCGCAGCATCCCGTAAACGAGCTCCTGCGTCCACCGGCGATCGCGCGCGTCGAGCGGACCGATGCGCAGATCGAAGGCGACGTCGAGCAGCTGACCGCGTCGAAGATCGGCACACAGATCGGCAGCGATCCGTCGCGAGTCGGTGACGCCTGCGACGGGGCGGACGAGTGTCGGCGGTCGGTCGGTCATTCGAGCATCCCAACGCTCGGCGACGACGGCACGGCGACCTCGCGCCGCGGCATGCGGCCGGCGAGATGCGCCTGGCGTCCCGCGTCGACCGCGAGCCGCATCGCATGCGCCATGCGCACGGGATCGCCGGCCGCGGCGAGCGCAGTATTCATTAAAATCCCATCGACGCCCTGTTCCATCGTGATGCACGCATCGCTCGCCGTGCCGACGCCCGCATCGACGATCACCGGCACCGAGAGCCGATGCTTGATCGTGCGGATCGAATACGGATTGAGCACGCCCAGGCCGGATCCGATCGGGGAGGCCAGCGGCATCACTGCGGCCGCTCCGGCATCCTCGAGGCGGAGCGCCGTAATGAGATCGTCGTTCGTGTATGCGAGCACCACAAAGCCGTCGGCGACGAGGGTCTTGGTGGCCTCGAGTAGCGCGGCGGTATCGGGCAGCAGCGTATCCTGATCGCCGATGACCTCGAGCTTCACCCAGTCGTTGAACCCCGCGGCGCGCGCGAGCCGCGCATAGCGCACGGCGTCGGCGGCGTTGTAGCAGCCCGCTGTGTTCGAGAGGAGGAAGTAGCGCGACGGATCGAGATGCGGGAGCACGCCATCGTCGGTATCGCGGTTGAGATTCACGCGACGCACCGCGACCGTCACCACCTCGGCGCCCGACGCCTCGATCGCCCGGACCATCTCGTCGGACGATTTGTACTTGCCCGTGCCGACCATGAGCCGCGAGCGCAGCGTGCGCCCGGCAATCACGAACGGTGTGTCGGTAGCGGCGTCCAGCATCGTGGATTCGGTCATCCGCCACCCACGAAATGGACGATCTCCAACGAGTCGCCCGTGGCGAGCACCAGGCTGTCGAGACGCGTGCGATCGCGAACAATTTCGTGGTTGTGCTCGACGACGACCGCGTCCGCGCTCACGGAAAGCTCTCGCAGCAGGTCACCGATGGTGCTGCCGGCCGCGACCGTGCGCTCCTCGCCGTTCACGACGGGGATCACATCATCAGGACTGACCGCGCGCTCCCTCATAGTATGAAAGATAGTCGGTAGCGGCGGCTTCCGCAGACGCCGCGCACCAGATTCCGGTGATCGCGGCGACGCCCCACGCCCCGGCGTCACGGAGCGTTGCAACGTTCTCCGGACGGATGCCGCCGATCGCGATGCAGGGAAGCGTCGTGCGCTCGACGACGGCCGCAACGAGCTCGGCGCCACGCCCCGGCTCTCCGGCATGCGAGGCCGTCGAAAAGACGTGGCCGGCCACCACCCAGTCCGCACCATCGTGCTCGGCCTCGAGCGCCTCGAGCGCGCCGTGCACGCTCGCGCCGAGCGGGAGCTCGCTCGCGACAATGCGAGCGTCGGCGACAGTGAGTGACTTCGTCGTGAGCTGCGCGCCGTGCGTCCGCGCGGCGAGTGCGACGTCGAGCCGCTCGTTCACGACGAGCCAGCAGCC
>JBDTXL010000048.1:0-3537 GCA_040006195.1 Gemmatimonadota bacterium
CTCACCGGCGACCTGCTCTACCTCGGCGCCGCGCTCCGTCAGCTCTTCAAGTTCGACGGGCTGTCGATCGACATCACCACCGCCGCCGTTGCCCGCGGGGCGCGCGCGCACCTCATGCTCATCATCGCGAACGGGCGCAACTTCGGCGGGATGTTCAAGATCGCCCCCGATGCGCGCATCAACGACGGCCTCCTCGACGCGATCGCCATCCTCGATGCGCCGCCCCTCACGCGCATCTCGATGCTCGCGGCGGCGCCGAGCGGGAAGCACGTGCGAAATCCGCTGGTGCTGTCGGAGCAGGCGTCGGTGTTCACGCTCGAGTTCGACGCGCCGCCCGCGTACGAAACCGACGGCGAGTACAACACCGCCAAGTCGTCGACGATCGAGATCGCGTGCGTGCCGGGCGCGCTGCGGGTCTGCACCCTGTCGACATCGATGAGCTCCACGGCGTGAAGGCGATCCGCTTCGCGGCGCCGATCCCGACGTACCTCGCCACGCTCGCCGCTGGAAAGCTCTCCAGGCGCTTCTACACCGGCGCGCTCGCGTGCACGTCGTACACCGACATGGAGCAGCCATCGCTGCCGAACGAGCGGTGGGTGCGCATCCGCACGCGGCTCGGCGGCATCTGCGGGAGCGATCTCAACGTCGTCTCGCTGGGTGCGAGCCCGAGTACGTCGCCCTTCTCGTCGTTTCCGTTCGTGCTTGGCCATGAGAATGTCGGAGAGGTGGTGGCGATCGGCGATGGCGTGACGACGGTGAAGGTCGGCGCGCGCGTGACTGCGAATCCCCTGCTCTGCTGCGAGCCGCGCGGGATCGCGCCGCGATGCGTGCCGTGCGAGAGCGGGCATCACTCGAGGTGCGCGCACTTCACCGACGGCGCGATTGCGCCGGGGATGTTGATCGGCACGACACGCGGGCTCGGCGGGAGCTGGGGGGAGGAGTTCGTCGCGCACGAAGGGCAGCTCGTCACGATCCCGGAAGGCGTGAGCGATGAGAGCGCGGTGCTGATCGAGCCGTTCGCGTGCTCGGTGCATGCGGTGCGGGCGAATCTCCCGGAGGCTGGAGAGCGGGTGCTGGTCATCGGCGCCGGGTCGATCGGGCTCCTCACGATCGCTGCGCTGCGCGCGCTGGCGCCGACGGCGCGCATCACGGCGCTCGCGCGCTACGATGCGCAGCGCGCGCACGCGACGCGGCTCGGCGCCGCCGAGATCGTGCCGGCGCGCGGCGACTACACGAAGGCGCTCGCGGATGCGGGTGGCACGCGGTTGCTCAAGCCGATCATCGGGAAGATGGTCGGCGTCGGCGGTTTCGATCGGACGTTCGTGTGCATCGGCGGCGCGCGCGGGATGGACGACGCGATGCGCGTGACGCGCGCGGGCGGAACGATCGTGCTGCTCGGGAACGCGAGCACGATGGATGGACTCGACTGGACGCCGCTCTGGCTCAAGGAGCTCACCGTGCGCGGCTCGCTCTGCTACGGAAGCCCGGTGCACGCGAGCGCGGAGCGCGGTGCATTCGCGCAGGCCGCAGCGCTGATCGCGAGCGGCGTGGCGCCACTCGCGCCGCTGCTCACGCACACCTTCGCGCTCGGCGACTACGCAAAGGCAATCGCCACCGCCTCGAACAAGGGCAGCGGCGAGAGCATCAAGGTGGCGTTCAGATACTGAGAATTAGTTTGAATTCAAGATAATTTCGCAACGCGTCAGGGCAGCGTGATCGTGTTGTTGGTCCCCAGCGACACCGAGCCGTTTCGGGCGAGTGCGCGACCGATGAGCGTCGCGTTGTCGACGAGCGTGATGCTCGTGAGGGCGATGATATTCCCCTGCCACTGCGAGCTCGTGCCCAGCGTCGCGGACGATCCCACGACCCAGTACACGTTTCCGGCTTTTGCGCCGTTGATGAGCACGATGTTGCCGGCCGTGATCAGCGTACTGCCCGCCTGGAAGACGAACGTCGCCGATGTGTCATTCCCGGCGTCGAGCGTCAGTGCGCCGGTGACACCAATGCTGGTCGCGGAGCAGTAGACTCCGGGCGCTTTCGTCGTCGCGCCGATGTCGGTGGTGATGAGGTTTCCGCCCGGGCACGGCAGTCCCATCAGCGAGTCGTAGGCGGCGGTGAGATCCACCTGCGCCTGCAGCGCCACCGCATCCGCGAGATGCTGCACGCCGGTGATGACGCAGGGCGGGAATCCGGTGACCGTGCTTCCCGGGCTGATGCTGATGTTGGCGTTGATGGTGCCGTTCGTTACGCAGGTGAACGACTGCCCCGCCATGATCCCGTTCGCCGCCGCCGATTTCAGCACGGGCCCCGCAACGGGATCGGCGATCACGACCACCGTTGCCTCCGCGAAGACGGAGCCGCTCGTAGCACGCACGGTGTTCGTGAAGGTGCCGACGTCGAATCCGGCCGTGAAGCTTCCCGTCGATGCCGAGATCGTACCGCCATCGTTCGTGACGGACCAGGTGGGCGAGACTGCGATCTCGTCGCCATCGCTGTTCGTTCCCGTCACCGTGAACTGCTGCGACTGGCCGATCTTCAGCGTCTTGGGATTCGGCGTGATGGTGAGCGAGACGGGAGTGAGCGGACCGTTTGCGTCTCGCGACCCGCATGCGCCTACAGCACTGGCAACGAGGAGCATCGCGATCGAGAGACACAGAGGGCGGGAGCGTGCTGTGCGGACGTGCTGCATCTCGGTCACGAAGTCTGAGAGTGGGTGCTCGGCGTTCAGGGCCGCATCTGGGCCCTCTCATCATACACGACTGCGTGGCGTACTCGGTTACAGGCGCGCACGAAATCTCTCGATTCAGTCTATTCGCACGGCCGAGCTGAGAGGCGAGACGCCATTTTCATCGAAGTTCTCGATTGCAAGAAAGTAATGTTGGTCGACCGTGAGTGCCCGGAGGTCGAATGAACGGCCGCTGCCTCCGTATCTGCACGCGCTGCGCCGGGACCGGCATGCGGCATCGAGCCGCCAGTCCGAGGCGGCGAGTAGCAGGATGGCCGAGCGCACGGGGGCTGATCGCACGACGGTAGCCTCGCGGATTCCCCATTCCGGATCAGGTCGCACCTGCCCAAAAGGACTGTTGCCTCCCCCCCGCATCGCTTTCATCTTGCGAGGTACCCGCCCCCGGAGCCCCAACATGTACAACCTTGTCAGTTCGCGACGAGTTCTCGCCGCCGCCGCTGCGTTGGCAGTCATTCCAACGGTGATGATCGCGCAGACTCCCAATGCCGCGAACGTTCCGAACGTCGGACAACAGGCGCCTGATTTCAGCGGACCCGCCTCCACCCGCTACGGCCTGCTGAAGAATCCGCTCCACCTGTCCGATCTGCGTGGAAAGACCGTCGTGCTCGCATTCTTCCCGCGCTCGCGTACGAAGGGATGCACGGTGCAGATGGAATCGTACCGCGATCGCTACGCGACGCTGTTTTCCGGCGGCAAGGGGATCGTCGTCGTCTCGATCAGCGTCGACCCCGACACCATGCAGCAGTCGTGGGCGCGCGACGCGAACTTCCCGATGGTCTTCGTCAGCGACT
>JBDTXL010000049.1:0-3784 GCA_040006195.1 Gemmatimonadota bacterium
GAAGCGCACGGCGGCGGCGGAAATGCCGTCGGCCGAGGTGCCGGACATCAGCCCGACTATCACGTTTTCCTGCACGTCACCACTCGCGCGGCCACGATCACTCGACCGGTGGCGGCGCGTTGGGAATCACGCGCCGCACCACGCCGCCCGCGTCGCGCAGCGCTTCTTCGGCTTGTGCGCGCGTGAAGGAGCGCTGCTGCATCACGATCGCCGTGCGCACGGAGCCGCCCGCATTGTCGATGAGCGCGCGCGCGGCGGGCCGTTCGACGCCCGTAACCTCCATGACGATGCGCTCGCCGCGATCGACGAGCTTCGCGCTCATCGCGCGCAAGTCGACCATCAGATTACCGAACGTCTTCCCGATGCGGATCATTGCGCCGGTAGAGATCGCGTTGAGCACGAGCTTGGTGGCGGTCCCCGCCTTCATGCGCGTCGATCCCGTCACCGGCTCGGCGCCCGTGATCGGGATGATCGCGACATCGACGAGCTCGAGCACCGATGCCGCGGGCGGCGAGCACGCGAGGATCCCCGTGTGCGCTCCGAGCTCCGCGGCGCGCTCGAGGGCGCCGCGCACGTATGGCGTGGTGCCGGAAGCCGCGATGCCGAGCACGAAGTCGCGCGCGCCGACACCGTGCGCGGTGATCGCGGCCGCGCCGTCGGCGACGACATCCTCCGCGCCCTCCTGCGATTGGGTCAACGCAGGCATCCCTCCGGCAATGATCCCCTGCACCATCTCGGGATCGGTGCCGAAGGTTGGCGGGCACTCGCTCGCATCGAGCACTCCGAGTCGCCCCGAGGTTCCGGCGCCCACGTAGAAGAGGCGTCCGCCCGCGCGGAAGGCCTGCTCCGCGAGCTCGATCGCACGCGCGATGTTGTCGCGCTGCGTGGCGACCGCGTCGAGCACGAAACGGTCTTCGGCGTGCAGCAGATCGACTATCTCGCGCGGAGAGGCGAGATCGATGTCTGCGGTGCGGGGATTTCGTCGCTCGGTGAGACGAGGATCGGAGTGCGACGCAGTCACGTACTCGAGTGAGGTGAGGAGGTGACGCGACGCGTCACGCGGGCTAACTTATGCCCCGTCGCGCGCCAGTAGCAAGAGATTTTCCAGGAGAGTTCGTGTATCCTCGGTCAATGCACGCGCATCGTTCGCTCGGTGTGATCGCGGTCACCGCCGGCGCCCTGCTCATCTCCTGCCATCCCGCAAAGCGATCGGCGACCGCGCGGGTGCCCGCCACGCTGCCGGGCGCTCCGCCATCGATGGAATCGGTGCGGGCGGCCGTCAGGTACGCGGACACCGCGCGAAAGCCGCTTCCCGACGCGTGGCCGCTCTCGTCGATTCACAACACCGCGACGGCCCCGCACGCGATGGTGGCGAGCAACAGCGCGCTGGCGAGCGGCGCCGGCCTCGAGATTTTGCGCGCCGGTGGCAACGCGGTGGACGCCGCCGTCGCCACGGGCTTCGCCCTGGCCGTCACCTACCCCGAGGCGGGCAATCTTGGCGGCGGCGGCTACATGCTCATTCGCCTCAATGACGGCCGCTCGTTCGCGCTCGACTACCGCGAGGCCGCGCCGCTGGCCGCGACACGCGACATGTACCTCGATGCGAAGGGGCACGTCACGCGGAAGAGCGAGCTAGGGCACCTCGCTCCGGGTGTGCCGGGATCGGTTGCGGGGCTGACGACGGCGCTCGCGCGCTACGGCAGCATGTCGCTCGAGAAGGTGATGGCCCCCGCCATCCGACTGGCCGATTCCGGCTTTGCCGTGGACAGCGCATTCTTCGAGTCCATCGAGGGAAACTCGGAGAAGATTGCGCCTTTCGCGGGCGCCGCGGTGTTCATGCCCGGCGGACATGCGCCAGCCGTCGGCTCGCTGTTCAGGCAGCCCGCACTCGCGAACACGCTGCGAGCGATCGCGGGCAACGGCGCAGCGGCATTCTACAGCGGAAGGATCGCCGACGAGATTGCTGCGGAAATGAAGCAGGGCGGCGGCATCATGACGCGAGATGACCTCGCGCGCTACGCGGCCGTGTGGCATGCGCCGCTCACCGGCACGTATCGCGGATACACGCTCCTCGTGCTGCCGCCGTCTTCGTCGGGTGGGATCACGATGCTCGAGACGCTCAACATCCTCGAGCAGTTCCCTGCGCCACCGGCCGGCAGCGCGTTGAGCTACCATCTGATGGCGGAGGCGCTCCGACGCGGCTTCGTCGACCGCAATACGAAGCTGGGCGATCCTGCGTTCGTGCAGGTGCCCGTCACACAGCTCATCAGCAAGACGTACGCACGTGATCAGGCGGCGTCGATCGACACCAGGCACGCGACGAAGACGGGTGCCTTTGGTGGGGTGAAGTCCGAAGGTGTCAACACCACGCACTACTCGGTGGTCGACGACAACGGCAACTCCGTCGCGACGACGACGACGCTCAACGATCTCTACGGCTCCGGCGTCTACGTCGCTTCCGCTGGAATTTTTCTCAACGACGAGATGGACGACTTCGCGACGCGTCCGGGGCAGCCCAACATGTATGGGCTCGTGCAGGGCGAGCAGAACGCGATCGCGCCCGGAAAGCGAATGTTGAGCGCGATGTCGCCGACGATCGTGATCGATCCCAAGGGGCAGCTATTCATGGTGATCGGGTCGCGCGGGGGACCGCGCATCATCACGAGCGTGACGCAGGTGATCGTCGACGTGATCGACCACCACATGACCTTCGCCGAGGCGATGTCGGAGCCACGCATTCATCATCAGGCGTGGCCGGACCGGATCCACTATGAGCCGAATGGGCTCGCCTTCGCCACAGTGGATTCACTGCGCGCGATGGGGCACGCGATCGAGGCGGCGGGATTCTCGCCGGGCGGCTACGTCGGTCGCGTCATCATGATCGGGCGCGTCGATGACGGGTGGCAGGGTGTGGTGGACCCGCGCACGAGCGGCGGAGCGGCGGGGTACTGACTACATGAAAAAACGCCCGCGCCGGCTCAGTGCCGGCGCGGGCGTTTTTTTTCAGGCGCGATTACTCGCTCTGAATCTGTGCTGGCGCGTTCAGGTGGATCTTGATGTTGCCGCCCACCGGCACGCAGCCGTCGTAGCCCGCCGTACCCATCGCGACTGCGGTACCAGCCGCAGCACCCGTTGCCGCTCCGATCACGACGCCCTTCGTGCTGTGCCCGATGATCTGGCCGATGATGCCGCCGATGATCGCACCGCCGCCGACCTTCGCCGCGTCCGACTTCGTGCTCGCGTTGCGAACCTTGTCGACGTCGACGTGATCGATCGTCGCGTCGATCGGATAGCTCTTCTCGCCCCACGTCAGATTCGTGACGTCGAAGGTCATCTGAATCGGATCGCCCGTCTTCTCGCTCTGCTTGAGCTGCGAGACGAGGATCACTGCCTTCGCACCCGACGGAATCGTGACGCCGTTGCTGCCCGGGATCGCGGAGTTCACCGTCGCGGTGAATTTGTCGCCGGCGTGATTCGTGTTCGTGCAGACGCGCTCAGTCGACGTCAGGTCGATCGACGTGCCGCTCGCGACCGAACCGACCGCTGCCTCGCTGCCCTTGGTCGAATGCACCACCGTGTTGCCGCTCGCCGTCGTCGTCGGCGCGGGAGGAACGTGCGTCCCGGTACTGTGGGTGGGAGTCTTCTTCGGCTGCGCCGACGCTGGTGCGGGCGCTGGGGCCGGCGTCGCTGCGGGCGCGGGCGGCGCGTCGTTCAGCTGCGGCTGCGCGGCCGAGTCGTGATTGGCCATTTGCAGGTCGCGCGCATACGCGGTGGAGTCCTGCGC
>JBDTXL010000050.1:0-1898 GCA_040006195.1 Gemmatimonadota bacterium
GCAGCCGCGCGCGATGCAGCTGCGCCTTGCACCCACCTGCCGTAACACCGAGCATCGATCCGATCTCTTCGTGCGTGAATCCTTCGACATCATGCAGGACGAACACCTTGCGGGCGCCCTTGGGCAGCTTCGCGATTGCCCGCTCGATGTCCACCTTCTCGGCGTGCATCGGCTGCGACGTCGATGATGCCGGTGGTGCGCTCTCCTCTTCCTCGTCCGACGACACCGTGCGTCCTCGCTCGCGAACATCCACGCGCCGCTCGTTGAGCACGACATTGATCGTCAGGCGATGCAGCCAGGTCGAGAAGGCGCTCTCGCCCCTGAACGTGGGAAGTTTTTCCCACGCTCGCACGAACACATCCTGCGTCAGCTCTTCGGCGCGGGTGCGATCACTCGTCATCCGCACGCAGATCGAATAGACGTGATTTAGATGCGTGCGGTAGACATGCTCGAACGCACGCCTGTCTCCGCTCGCGGCGCGGGCGACCCAGGTGCCGCTGTCTTCGGTGGCTTGAGTTGGAGCTGGAATTGGAACCACCTCGGTCGCCGTCGCCGTCATCCAAATCGACCCTCTGGTCTCGTTGGGTGATGAGATGACGCGAACGACGGAAAGGTTTGAACGCCTACGTGCCTCTGGCGGCGTCCAACCGGCTTATCAGCGCCGGGAGCTCACGGATGTGCTCGAGGAGATGGGCCGGGTGCGCCTGTTCCAGCACCGTACGAGAGAAGGGCCCCCAAAGTGCCGCGACGCTCGTGACACCGGCGGCGTTCCCGGCGGCGATGTCGTGCGGGGAGTCGCCGAGGAAGAGCGCGTCCGCCGGTTTGGCGCCGAGCGCGCCGAGCGCGAAGAGCACGGGCTCGGGCTCGGGTTTGTGGCGCTCGGTGGAGTCCATGCCGACGACGACGTCGATGCTGTCGGCGAGATGCAGCCAGTCGAGCGCACGATGGGCGAGATCGTTCGACTTGCTCGTGACGAGCGCGGTGGGATGGCCGCACGATTTGAGCAGCGCGAGCGTTTCGCCCACCCCCTCGAACTCGTTGAGCATCTCGTCGTGGCGTGTACGCTGGAACTCGCGATAGGTGAGGATCATCTGCTGCGCATCGTCTTCGCTCGGAACGAAGCCACGCATCTGCGAGATCAGCGGCGTGCCGATTCCGGCGATCCACTCCTGGTCGGTCGGCGTGTCGTGCGGCCGATGCGTCGCGAAGGTGTGACGGAAGGCGGCGAGTAGAAGCGCGATGGAATCGGCGAGTGTACCGTCGAGATCAAAGAGGAGGGCGCGTGGGGTGTACGAGTGCATGCGGGAAAGTTAGTGTAAAGCTGCAGCGCGTTCGGAAGTAGCGAATGTGTGGGCACGAACGTCGCGTGATCTCCGCTCATCGATTTTTTGACTCACCCAAATCCGAATCCGCATGCCTCCGCTGACATGGCCCTACGTGCACCTGCTTGTCAATCACTTCCCGGTCGTGCTCGCGACGATGGGGTTTTTTGCGGTGCTCGGCGCGCTCGCCACGGGGCGCCGCGGTCTCTGGCTCTACGCAATGGGGACATTGACGGTTGCCGGACTGATCGTGTATCCCGTGCACTTCAGCGGCGACGAGGCGTCGCACGCGCTGCGAGGAACGTGGTACATCCAGCGCGACGCGATCCACGCGCACGATGACGCCGCCGGGCTCACGATGCTGTCGACGCTGCTCGTCGGGGTGATCTGCGCCTACGGATGGTGGCGCGCCCTCAAACGGCGCGACGAGATCATCCCCACGTGGGTTCGCGCGGCGGTCTCGATCGGTGCGCTCGTCGCGATGGGCGGTGCATCGTATACGTCGTTCCTCGGCGGGAAGATCATCCACAACGCTCCGATCCTCGAGCTGCCCACGGCGCCGGCGGGGTTGCCCGC
>JBDTXL010000051.1:0-9170 GCA_040006195.1 Gemmatimonadota bacterium
GCTCGAGCGCGGACCACGTCCCCGTACGCCCCGCACCGCACGCGACCTCGTCGGCCACGAACAGCACGTCGTGCCGGTCGCAGATCGCTCGAATCGTGCGCCAGTAGTCGTCGCGCGGCACCGACGCGCCCGTCGATGACCCGCCCACGGGCTCGGCGATGAATGCCGCGACGCGACCGGCGCCGATCTCGAGGATCTTCGCTTCGAGCGCAGTGCCCGAGCAGATCGCGCACGAGACACCGAGTCCGCGGCACTCGCATCGATACGCGAGCGGCGCCGGCACCCGATGCACGTCGACGATCCACTCGCGGAAGTACGTCGCGTACTGCGGCCGCGCCGATGCGGAAAGCGCGAGTAGCGTGTTGCCGTGATAGCCCGGGGCGAGCGAGATGATCTCCACCTTCTCCGGCCTGCCGCGCTCCACCCAATACTGCCGGGCGAGCTTGAGCGCGGCCTCGACCGCCTCCGACCCGCTCGAGAGGAAATAGATGTGATCGAGATCGCCCGGGACCAGCGCGGCGAGCTCCCGCGCGAGCTCCTCCACCGGCTCGCTCGTGAACGCCGTTCCGTTCACGTAGGCAATGCGCGACGCCTGTACGGACATCGCGACCGCGATCTCGCGCACACCATGCCCGATGTTCGCGACAAAGGCTCCACCGCATCCATCGAGATATCGACGGCCGGCTTCATCCCACAGGTAGCACCCTTCGCCCCGAACGATCTCGGGGAAATCGCGGGTCAGCTTCCGGTAGAAGACGTTGCCGTCTGGATAGCGATGCGTGGCAGCGATCTGCGTTTCCTGGGGGGGAGGAAGGCTAACTTATCCCGCCGCCACACCCGGAAACAGGGTCAATTGTGCCGCAACTACATCTAGCGGCACGCCTTACACAAAGGCCGCCACATTCCCACGCGTCACTGACCCAGAGAAAACTCGAAGTTCGCGACATAGCCAGATGACGGCTTCTTCGCGGCCGAGGAGAGCCGGGAAACCCAACGGAGTATGGCGTTTTCTCTGGCGGCAGTCATGATTTGAGCAAGCCCGCAGGCCCTGGGCGCCATTCCCGAGAGCGCCGGCTCGACGCGTCCGAACGACGAAAGACCCGCGCGGCTCTCGCCTCGCGGGTCTTCACGTCTATTCATGCATCATTTCTTTCGTGCGACCGCTAGACGACGCGGCGGCCGGTGACGAGGCGAACAATCACCACTACGATCGCAATGACGAGCAGAATGTGGATCAACCCGCCCGCGACGTGAAACACGCCGAAGCCGAGAATCCAGAGAACGAAAAGAATAACCGCAAGTGTCCACAGCATTGTCGGAGCCCCCGCTCAAGAGTGAGTCGTACGGCGATTCCATAAGCAACAGGCGTACCGCTGGATTTTCCTGCCCGCTGCGAGGCCTCAACAGCCGTTCCGCGCCTTGCTCCCCCTCGCGCCTGCGCCTACAATCCGCGCACGGCACTCCCTCCCCGCACTTCGGCTCCGCCATGATCTCCCCCCGCTCGCTGCGAGGCGCGCTCGCCGCATACGCGTGTATCGCCGGCACCTCGCCCGCCCGTGCACAGCAAACGAGGCGGCCACTCACTGTTGCCGACATGCAGCGCTTCCAGCAGGTGAGCGACGCGCGCATGTCGCCGAGTGGCGACTTGATCGCCTACACAATCTCCTCCGTCGACAGCGTGCACGATCGGTCGAGCGGCGACATCTGGCTCGCCCGATGGGACGGCGCGCGCGCGCTGCGCCTTACCTACGGCGATGGCGACGAGCACTCGCCGCGCTTCGCGGGCAGCGATCGCGCACTCTCCTTCCTTTCCTCGCGGGGCGATGCCCACGACTCCGATCAGCTCTGGCTGATCGCGACCGACGGAGGTGAGGCGCAGAAGCTCACATCGGTGAAGGGGGGTGTCGACGACTATTCCTGGTCGCCCGATGGGAAACGCGTGGTACTTGCGCTCCGCGACTCGAGCGCAGATGCGGAGAGTGCCCCGCATCCCATCGTCATCGACCGCTACCAGTTCAAACAGGACATCGAAGGCTATCTCGACGATCATCGCGTTCACCTTTGGCTCTTCGACGTCGCGACCCGCGCACTTACGCAACTGACGAGCGGCAATCACGACGACATGATGCCCGAGTGGTCCCCAGATGGCTCACTCATCCTCTTCTCATCGAAGCAGCAGCAGGATCCCGACCGCTCCGACAACTGGGATCTGTACGTCGTTGCGCCGACCGCCCGCGCAACTGCGAAGCAGCTCACCCACAACGACCTCGACGACGCGGATCCGCAGTGGGAGAGTCGCTCCGTGTGGAGTCCCGACAGCAGGGAGATCGCCTTCCTCGAGGGCGGCCCCGACTCCCTGCTTTACTTCGCGCTGCAGCGCCTCGCGATCGTCTCTGCTGCCGGCGGTCCAGTGCGTGTGGTCACGAGCACCCTCGATCGCAGCTTCGCAAATCCGGCGTGGTCGGGCGACGGGAAATCGGTCTATGCGGCGCTCGAGGATGATGGCACTACGATTCTCGCGCGCGTGCCGCGCGAGGGAGGTACCATCACGCGCGTGCTCGACGGACGTCGCGTCGTTGCTGCCGTCGCGAGCGCGGGCTCGCACGTCGCGATCATCCAGAGCAGCGTCACCCATCCCGATGAGCTCTTCGCCATCGACCGCGACTCCTCGCGCCAGATTACGAGCGCGAATGCGTGGCTCGGTGACATCCAGCTGGCCGACCAGGAGCCGATCACGACGACGAACAGGGGCGGCGCGGACATTCACGGCTTCATCATGCGTCCTGTCGGCTACAAGTCCGGCGCGCGCGTGCCGACGATTTTGCGGCTGCACGGTGGTCCCGTATCGGAATGGGATTATGGCTTCGAGCTCTCGTGGCAGCTGCTCGCCGCGCACGGCTTCGCTGTCGTCGGAATGAATCCGCGCGGCAGTTCCGGGCGCGGCCTCGCCTGGGCGAAAACCATCTACGCGCACTGGGGAGAGAAGGACGTCGAGGACGTACTCTCCGGCATCGACTACGCGGTCGCACATGGCATCGCCGACCCAAATCGGCTCGGCGTCGGCGGTTGGAGCTACGGCGGTGAGCTCACCGATTACGTCATCGCGAGCGACACACGGTTCAAGGCCGCGATCGCAGGCGCGGGCATCGGCAACGTGCTCGCCGGCTTCGGCACCGACCAATACGTGCGCGAATACACCGACGAGCTGGGGCTGCCGTGGAAAAATCTTGAAGCGTGGCTTCGCGTCTCCTACCCGTTCCTCCACGCCGACCGCATCGTCACGCCGACACTCTTCATGGCCGGAGATCAGGACTACAACGTTCCACTCCAGAATTCGGAGCAGATGTATCAGGCCCTTCGCTCACTCGGCGTCGAAACCCAACTGGTCATCTACCCAGGCCAATTCCACGGCCTCACGCGCCCGAGCTTCCTGGCCGATCGCATGCGACGCTACATCGACTGGTACGGGAAGCATCTCGGCGTCGGCAAGCGTTGACTGCGACTACTCCCTCACCACTCCCTACATCGGATCAATGAAGATCGTCGAGTAGGTCCTGTTCGCCTGCACCTGAAGCTTCACGTACATCATCGAGTTCGCGGTGTCGAAGAAATACACGTTGCCCGTGCTCGCATCGAGATCCGACAACGACGCCGCGGCTGCGATCGGGTGCCCCGAGTCATAGTCGCGCCAGACCTTCACCGACGGATTCGTCCACGGGAAGCCGATGCGCGCGTTGTCACCAACCGCCGCATCCCGCCAATACAGTCGCGGCTTGCTCGGCACCAGCGCCGGCTGAAGCTTGTACTTACGTCCGCTCAGGAGCGACATGTTGATCGACGTGAGCGATCCGCCGCTCCCGGCCATCGCCCCCGACACGTTGTCGTCGCGCACAATTGTCATTGGCGCGATGTTCTCCGGCGTCGCAGCTCCCGTGTTGAGCGAGAACAACCCATACGCGCCGCGACAGACGAACGCGTTCCACTCGACTCGGCTCGAGCACGTACCGTCCAGCAGGAGCGGCATGTTCGCCGCCACGTGCGCGCCTGTAGTTCCGGTCACGCTGCCGTCCGCATCGAGGAACACGGCGGCCTTGTCGCCGTCCTTGTCCGGGTGCGGATTCTCGAGATAGACATGGTTCGAGTTCACGAAGGTCGCGCCGTTCGTGTAGTTCTGCGTGTTGATGCTGAAGGCGTTGTTCCTGTTGTAGCCGTACGCGCTCGCTGGCCGTGTCGCATTCGACGCGAAGTTGATGAACTGCACGCGCTCCGCGCCTACGCGACCATCGTAGAACTCGTAGCCGCGAATCGGATAGGTGCCGAGTGTCGTGGCGTTGTTACCACTCTCGCCGATGATGGTGGCATCCTGCAGGAACGTCTCATTCGCCGCGAACGTCGCGCCGATGTCGTTGTCCGCAAGCATCGCGTGCGTGAGGCGCATGTTCGCGCCGCGCAGCCATGCACCGCGCTGGCGATTCTTGTACGCCGTGAAGTGATCGAATGTCGTGATGGCGACCGCCGATCCACCGTTCGTGGGATCGACGCGCGGATTGTAGAACGTGACCTCCGTCGTTCCATCGGCTTTCGGACCGTCGTCGACGTTCATGCCGGTGGAGCGGTTGGAATGCGCCGTGTTGTTCGAGAAATTGGTGAACTGCGTGCGGCGCGGCCAGATCGCCTCGGAGGACGAGAGCCCCGTGGGGTGCTCCGGGAGCGCGATCCAGAAGCCCACGCCCATCGAGCCGGCCGCGACGTCGCCCGTGTACGTGTTGTCCGGATTCGTGATCCAAAAGGTTGCGGGACGCTTGTCGGAGGCAAGCACTTCCTGACCGGCGACTGGAGTCATCGCCAGAATTCCGAGATTGTTCGTGATCGTGTTGCCGTGCTCGATGCCATCCTCGAGAAAGTAGCCGTGACCGAGATGGTGGTAGCAGATGTTGCCCGACACCACCGCCATGTTCGTTCCGTGTACCGTCACGCAGCGATTGAAGGTGTTCCAGATGCTGCTGTTCCGGATGTACTGTCCCGTCACGTCGCCGGCGACATGCCAATGGAAAGGATAGCGCGCGAGCTTCGACTTCTGTCCCATCTGATAGAGCTCGATCCCCTCCACGTGCGCGATGCCGCCCTGGAACACGATGACGTGTCCGCAGTAGCCGGAAGTGACGCACTCGTCGTTTCCGCGCACCGTGATGTTGCGCGAAAGCAGCCCGATCTCCGCGCGCTCGTCGAGCGAGGCGCCGCCGACCGCCTGCATCACTCCCCAGTGCGCGTACTTGAGCGCGGTGGTCACCGTCACCTGCGACGATGACACCGACTGCACGACGAGCGGCTCTGCTTGCGCAGGATCGAAGTCGGTCGACGCGAGAACGATATTGTCGCCGGCGCGCCAGTCCACACCACGCTCGAGCATTAGTGTCGTCGCCCCCTTCGGCGCGGTCGCCGCGAGATGCGTCCATACGACACGCGGTGCGCCATGCAGCTCGAGCGCCGCTCCGGAGGAGACCGAGAGCGCCTTGCTCGCGAGCCCGAGCGCTCCCTCGTTCGAGTCGTCGCCCGTGAGCGTGATCGTCGCCCGGTGAGTGTACGGCCTCTGCTCCGAGCCTATCACGAGCGCGCCTTTCACCTGGACATAGTTGGCCGAGAGCGCGAGGTCGGTATCCGCGAAGGTCAGCGAGCCGTTGATCACGAGGCTCTTGAGTGCAGGCGGGGTAATGTCGAGAATCATCGACTCGCCCGCCGGCACCACGACATCCTGGTTCGCGACCGGCACCACCTTCGACGGCCAGCTATTCGGATCCGACCACTTGAATGTCGTTTGGGGCGGCGGATCGCCGGGACCGGTTGGGGGCGCTTTATCCGCGCTGCACGATCCGAAGATCGCAATCGGGAGCGCGACAGCGACAGAGATGCGCGCTAGAGATTTCAACGGAAACATGGGGCGTCCTCATTGGGATGATGAGCCGCGGCGCGGATGCGACGGGGACAAGACCCAAAGATTGGCGCACCTGCTGAGTGCGCCATAGCCGACCCATAGCGTGGCACCCGTGATCTATCATTTCGGTCAATTTGAGTTAGAGGATCGGAATGGAACGTTCCGGTGTTGTATCCTCGTGGGGGCCATCACCTTTCACGTGATTACGCGAGCCCCTCTCAGCGGTCCCAACGACTAAACACATGCCGAGTCCGGCGCGTCCATTGCATAGCTCTCAACCGATGATTCCCACTATTCGAAGCTGCCGTGCGACACCGCCGGCACTCGTCGCCGGCGTGCTCCTTTGCATGACAGCGGTCGCCTGCAGCCACCCGCCGCTCACCCCCGAGCCGTCGCTCGCGAGCGCCGACAGCGCGCGCGTCGCCCAGCAGTGGGCCTCCGACGCGGTGGCGCGTGCCGACAGCGCGCGCGTTGTCGACAGCATCGCCGCCCATGGGGAAGTCGCAATCGAGCGTCCCGCCCGCGTTATGCACTTCGAGTCGGAATCGGATAGCCTGAATTACGAATCGAATCGCGAGCTGGCGGCAGAGGCGACGGGATATCGCGTCATCGTCTCCCTTTTCGACCGCCGCGTCTTCGTCGTCAATGGCACCGATACCCTCCGCTCAGCGCCGGCCGCCGTCGCGATGGACTCGACGCTCGACTACGCGGGACGTTCGTGGAAGTTCGACACGCCGCGCGGCAAGCGCACCATCCACGCGAAGACGAACAACCCGCTTTGGATTCCGCCCGACTGGCACTACGCCGAGGTCGCGAAGGAGAATCATCTCGCGCTGTCGCGCGTGCCGCTCGTTGGCGTCGTGAAGATCGCCAACGGCCGCAAGCTGCAGGTGCGTCATGGTGAAGTCGGAATCATCATTCCGGACTCCGGCTGGACCGCGCTGCCACTCGATGAGGAAGTCGTCTTCGACGACACGCTCTACATGCCGCCTCTCGGGTCCAAGAACCGCCGTATCTATGGTGAGCTGGGCAGCTACCGCCTCGACATGGGCGACGGCTATCTCATCCACGGTACGCCGGAAGAATCGACCGTCGGCGATGCAGTGACTCACGGCTGCGTGCGACTGAAGGAAGAAGATATTGCATGGCTGTACAACAATGTCCCGATCGGCACCGGCGTCTACATCTACTAGTCTGTTAGTCTGTCGCCCTCGTCCTGACTGTTGCGGCACGGCCGCCGGTCGCGGCGATCCACAGAAGCACCAACGTATTCCGCGCTGACTACTTCCCCGTCCGCAGCAGCGCCATCGCGGCGTTGCGGCCGTTCACCGCCATCACGCTCCCACCCGGATGCGTTCCTGCGCCGCACAGCCATACGCCGTCCATCGGCGTGCGCGCCGTGAGCCGCTTCTCCCACATGTGTGCGGGGAGAATGTCGCCCTGAAAGATGTGGCCGCCCGTCAGCCCGACGCGCGCTTCGATGTCCGGGGGGCCGAGCACTTCGAGATCGATGATTGCGTCGGCAAAGTTCGACGTGAAGCGCGCAATCGACGCCACCACTCGCTCGCCGACTTCCTTCCGGCGCGAATCCCAGCTGCCGTGCGCGAAGGTCGTCGGCACGTACTGCGCGAACACGCTCAGTGTGTGCACGCCAGGTGGTGCGACGCTCTGGTCGTAGACCGTGTGCAGATAGAGCTCGGTCCAGATCCGATCAGGCAGCTCGCCTGCATTCGCCATTCTGTGTCCCTCATCCCACTCGGCGATCGTGAGTGGCGTGTTCACTTGCCCCGTGTGGTGCGGCTCGTTGGTGCCGGGGCGCGCGCGGAAATTCGGAAGCGCGCGGAGCGTCATGTTCACCTTCACGGTCACGCCATCGATCGGCACCGCTTCGACGTCGCGCTTCCACTGGGAGTCCGCGGCGGCACCGAGCAGTCGAAGAGTGACGCGCGGATCTGCGTTGGAGACGACGTGCCGCGCCACTATCCGCTCGCCGGACTCGAGCTCGACGCCGTCTCCCGGAAGAATGCGCGCGACGCTCACCCCTGTCGCCACGACGGCGCCGGACTCGCGCGCGACGTCGCAGAGGATGAAGGAGATCGTGCCCATCCCGCCGCGCACGTAACCCCAGGCGCCGGGCTGCCCGTACATGCGCCCCGAGCCGTGGTGAAACCACACCGATGCTGTTCCCGGATGCGATGGCGACGCATTCGTTCCGATCACACCCTGTCCGAGATACGCCATCTGCAGACGCTCATCGCGGATGAAGTGCTGCACGCACTCGAGCATCGACCAGTCGTTGAGGAGCGAGCGCGCTTCCTCGTCTCTGCCGATTCGCCGGTCGATCTCTTCGCGCGTCGGCGAGGGATCGAGCCAGAGGTCGCGGTCGTTCTCGGGACGAAGCGCCTCGCGGAGCCGCGCCTTGAGATCGATCATCGCCTTCCACCCCTTCACGTCGCCGGGCGCGAGCTGGCGCACGTCGGCTTCGCAGCGCTCGTCGTCGTTCCACAGTTGCACGCTCGAGCCATCCTCGAAAGGCACGAAGAGGCCGCCCGAGGCGGGCATCCACTCGAAGCCGTGCGCTTCGAGCGCGAGCTCCTCGATGACCTTCGGATGGAGCAGGCCGCAGACGTAGGCGCACGGGGAGAAGCGGACACCCGGAAAGGGCTCCTCGAGAGTGCACGCCCCTCCTACACGGTCGCGCGACTCGAGTACCAGCACACGCTTTCCCGCACGTGCGAGGTAGGCCGCGCACGCCAGACCGTTGTGTCCCGCTCCTACTACGATGACGTCCCACGATCTGCGTGCGAGCGCCGAGATAGGCTCGGGGAGTCCGATGCGACCGAGGAGAGGGGCGGCCGGCTGCTCAGCGGAGGAGAGGACGGACATGACCGGAATAGTGACGAAAAGTGCCAGCATCTGTAAGGGATCCGGCACTTTCGATGACCGAAATCAGAGTCAACTAATGGCGCGACAAAGGTTTGCCATGCCGGCGCCGGGTATTGTGATTTCTCGATAAATGAGGCGTCCTCCTAGTAACGACATCTGTACCGGGCAAACACAAGCGCGCTCCCTCGGGGCGCCCATCAAATCGCGTCAGACAGGAGCTTGACCATGCGTCGCAATATCCGCAGCGGATTTACCCTGATCGAGCTTTTGATCGTCGTCGTGATCATCGGCATTCTCGCCGCGATCGCGATTCCGAAGTTCGCGAGCACCAAGGAAAAGGCGTATCTGGCGT
>JBDTXL010000052.1:0-2328 GCA_040006195.1 Gemmatimonadota bacterium
GCTGCGACTGCGAATGAGAGCTTGGCCATGAGATCCTTGTAAGGAGGAGCGGTACTGGGTTCCCGTGAATCAAGTGCAAGGAAGATGCCTTGTTCGGTACAATGGCGATCGACTTCTCTTGAGCCAACCATCATTGAGAGGTATCTTCACGAAGCAGCGCCCTCCCCCAAATCCGACGGTTGATGCCCACTCCTCCGAAAAAGCTCAGAAAGCAGTACAAGAACAACGACTATCCGAACGTCATCCTTCGCTTCGAGGATGGGCACGAAATCGAGGTCATCAAGGGCGCGGGAAAGACCTTCGATTGCTACGCGGGCGAAACAATCAAGATCCTGGCGATGTACGACAAGACGTCGAAGGATCGCGAGCTCGTCAAGACCTGGAAGGCGGACGAGTTTCCGGACGCATGATCGTGGATCGTGCTGCGCGGAAGACGGCACCAATCCTGCCTTCCCCGTAGCACTCACAGTCCGCTTTATCGGAGGTTCGTCGTGAGCTTGAAGTACTTCCCGCTCCTCGTCTGCGCCGTTGCGGCACTCGCGATGACGGCACCAGCCGGAGCGCAGTTCACGGCCGCTATCGTTCCGCCCCGCGTCAAGGCGAAGGCGGACACCGTCGTCAAGCAGGATTCCGTTCGGCGAGCGACCGTCGCACTCGCGGCCCGCGTTACCGACATGAGAAAGTGGGTCGACTCGGCCGCGGGCGTCTCGATTCCCGCCGCTGACAGCACGAAGCTGCTCATGTCGAAGAGCGACTCGTCGAAGGCTGCGGTAATGAAGGACTCGGTCATCGTCAATCGCAATGCGCGCATCCGCGCCGACTCTGCCTCGTCGATAGGCACCGTCGAGGTGCATGACAGCACGGGACTCAAGGGCGACGCGCCGCCGCCGCCGGCGAAGAAGCCGCCAGCAGCGCCAATGGCCCTGCGTCGGGACTAGCGTGAAGCGCGCGCTCGGAGCCGCGCTCGTCGCGGTCGGAGCGGGGCTGCTGCTGTATGTCGGCTACCGCTACGCCACTGGCGCGCATGAACGCGATAGCGCGCGCGCGGAATGGGCGAAGCTCGAGGCACACAACACGGGCGCAGCCGCATCGTTCGCCGCGGCTCCAACACACACCACGTACGCCACAGGCGAGCTGGTGGGCCGCTTGCAGATCCCGGCGGTGGAGCTCGACGAGGTGATCGCCGAGGGCGTGGACGATGACGAGCTCGATGCCGGGCCGGGGCACTTCCCGGGAACTGCGTCGCCAGGCGAGCCGGGCAACGCAGTGATCTCCGCGCATCGTGACCGCCACTTCCACTCGCTCGGCCGCGTCGTCATCGGCGATACGGTCATTACCGAGACGCGAACGGCGCGCACCACCTGGGTGATCACGGGCAGAAAAATCGTTGGCCGCTACGATCCGTCGCTTTTCCCGTCGATCATACCGGAGCTGACGCTGACGACGTGCTGGCCGATCCGCTACGTGGGCCCGGCGCCCGATCGCCTCATTCTCACCGCGAAGCCCGTGGTCGCTCCACCCAGGGCATAGGGTCCCTCGATACCTACTGCGTCGACGCCGCTGCGGGGTGCGCGCCCGAGCCCGGAACGCCGTAGTGGCGCCAGACGAAGAACAGGGAGAGGCAGAGCAGCGCGACGATCAGAATGCCGATCGTGATTCCGCGTCGTTCGCTGTCGGTGCGTGCGTCTGTCGCCAATTCTTCGCTCACGAGCACTCCGGTAGGGTTGCCGGGTAGCAGGGCAAAAGCCTCGCCACGGTCGCGACATGCTACACCCCTCGGGCGCGCGCGCCAAGGGGTGACCGTGCGTGGGGTGGACGCTAACTTTCCACGGGGACGCGGCAGAACTGTCGCTCTCGCGCGACTTCTCTCTCTCGAGCCGCTTCTTATGCGTCTTCTAACGTTTGCGCTCGTCGCCTCGCTCGCTCCGGCATCAGTCGTCGCGCAGGCCGCGGCCGATCCGATCACCGCAGCGCAGATAGACGGCGATCTTCGCTTCCTCTCGTCCGATCTCCTCGAGGGTCGCGCACCCGCGACGCGCGCCGACAAGCTCACCACCGAGTACATCGCCGATCAGCTGCGCAGCGCCGGCGTCGAGCCCGGAGTGAATGGCTCGTACTTCCAGACGGTGCCGATCGATGTCGTGAAAGCCGATCCCGCATCGATCAGGGTGAGCGCCACGGGGAAGTCGACGATGACGCTCAAATCTCCCGATGATGTCGTCGTCTTCGCCGGATCAGCCGTCGAGACCAGCAAGGCGAGCGGCGAGCTTGTGTACGTCGGCTACGGCGCCTCGGCGCCCGAGTACAAATGGGATGACTACAAGGGAA
>JBDTXL010000053.1:0-3963 GCA_040006195.1 Gemmatimonadota bacterium
TGTACGTGCCGGTCGATGCGGGCGTCGTCCTCGTGCGCGATGCGAAGCTGATGCGCGACACCTTCAGCCTCGTGCCGCCCTATCTCCGGAGCGACGACGACAGGCACGGCGTGCAGGGGCCGCCGTGGCTCAGCGAATACGGCTCGGAGCAGACGCGCCCCTTCCGAGCGCTCAAGGTGTGGATGGCGCTCCGCTACTTCGGCACGTCGGGCTACGCCTCGCTCATCGCGCACGACGTAGCGATGGCTCGCGCCTTGGCTGCGCGCGTGCGCGCGGCGCCCGACTTCGAGCTCTGGGAGCCGCAGGGGCTGAGCATCGTCTGCTTCCGCGCCACGCCCGCATCCCTCGCCGGCGACGACGCCGCCGTCGATGCGCTCAACCAGCGCATCCTCGCCGCCGTTCAACTCGGCGGCGAGGCCTTTCTCTCGAGCACCGTGCTGCGCGGCCGCACCTGGCTGCGCTCGTGCATCGTCAATCCCGGCACGCAGCTCGACGACATCGCGGCCGTCTTCGACACGATCGCGAAGTCGCTGGGCAGCTTCTCCTAGACGCGTCCCGTAGCCGCTATTTGTAGAGCCGGTAGCGCTTCGTCGCGAGTTGGAAGGCGACGGCCGGTGCGAGCGTCGCGTCGATCAGCGAGTCCGGATCCGCACCAGCCTGAAATGCTTCGCGCGCGCCGCGCGTGCCGTAGAGCTGATTGAAGCCCTTCTGCTGAAAGCGCACCGAGTCGCCGTTCGTCTGGATGATCGCGTAGAGCAGCGCGGCGCCGAGTCGCGCGGTGTTGAGACGATCGCGATCGGTGATGATGATGTGGATGCCGTGCACGCGTTTGCCATCGTACTTCTCATCGCCGGGATGCATGGGCGTAAACACCTCCTCCTCGAAGTGCACGCCCGCTACAGGATGTGTCTTCAGAAGCTCGACCGCCTTCTTCGCATCGAGCCACGGCGCGCCGACGTGCTGGAACGCCTCGGGTGTGCCGCGACCGACCGAGATGTTCGTCGCCTCGAGCCACACGACGCCGGGATAGAGCGTCGCGCTCGTGAGGTTCGGCATGTTCGGCGACGGTTTGATCCACGGCAACTTGGTCTGGTCGAACCAGTCGCCGCGACGCCATCCCTGCACCGGAATCACCTTGAGATCGGCGTGCAATCCGAGGACGTCATTGTAGTAGCGCGCGAGCTCGCCCATCGTGAGCCCATGACGCGTCGGAATCGGATAGATCGCCGTTGGCGTCGCCGCACGCTCGGCGCTGTGGCTTCCGGCATATGCAAAGGCAGTGTCGAGGATCGGCCCCTCGACATGCTCGCCCGTGATGGGGTTGGGGCGATCGAGCACGAGCACCGGGATGTGGTTCGCGGCGGCCGCGCGCATGGCGTAGACCATGGTGGCGACGAAGGTCCACGGACGCGCACCGACGTCCTGCATGTCGATGAGGAGCACATCGATCGTCTTGAGTACGGAGTCCGGCGGAGCGAGCGTCGTCGCGCCGTAGAGCGAATAGATCGGGATCCCGGTGCGCGCGTCCTTCCCGTTCGACAGATTCGTTCGGTCCTCGGTTCCGCGAATGCCGTGCTCCGGCGAGAAGAGCGCGACGAGATGCGGCCCGCTCACCCCCTTCGTCGTCCCGCGCCGCACGAGGAGATCGATGTCGCTCACGCCCTTTTCATCGACGCCGGTCTGGTTCGTCAGGAGCCCGAGACGCTTGCCGTCGATGAGCGCCGCACTGTCCGTGAGCAGCACGGTGATCCCCGGCTTCGCATGTCCCGCACCCTGTCGCGCGTGACTGCTTCCCATGCACGCGAAGGCAACTGCCAGTGTCGCGAGCGCGCCCTTTCTCGTATATCGATGCATTCCCTCTCCAATTTGAGCCGATGACGCCACAAGATACACCGAGCACCGTCCACCGATACAGCCCTCGCACCCGCGCGCACGGAGCCGCATGAAGCTCACAGCGATCGACTGGGCGATCGTCGCCGCGTACTTCACACTCTCCACGGGCATCGGCTTCTACTTCACGAAGCGGGGCGGCGAGAGCCTGACTGAATACTTCCTCTCGGGCCGCGACGTTCCGTGGTGGCTCGCCGGCGCCTCGATGGTCGCCACCACGTTCGCCGCCGACACCCCGCTCGTCGTGACGGGGCTCGTCGTCGCCAATGGCGTCGCCGGCAACTGGCTCTGGTGGGATTTTCTGATGAGCGGGATGCTCACCGTCTTCTTCTTCGCGCGGCTCTGGCGCCGCGCAGGAGTCATGACGGACGTCGAGTTCGCCGAGATCCGGTACAGCGGCAAGCCCGCCGCCGTGCTGCGCGGCTTCCGCGCGCTCTATCTTGCGATCCCGATCAATCTCATCGTCCTCGGCTGGGTCACGCGCGCGATGATCAAGATCCTCACGATCTCGCTCGGCGTAAATCCGTATGTAGCCGTCGGCATCTGTTTCGTCGTGACGATGTTCTACGCCGTGGCGGCGGGGCTGTGGGCCGTGCTCTGGACCGACCTCGTGCAGTTCGTGATCAAGATGACGGCGGTGATCGTGCTCGCGGTGTTCGCGGTGCGCGCCGTGGGTGGCATGACCGCGCTCAAGGCCGGCGTCGCGGCGCACTTCGGGAGCGAGTCGGCCGGACTCTCGGTGCTCCCCGTCTCGGTCCAGAACGGGCATCTCTCCGCCTATCCGTGGATGCCGCTCACCGCGCTCGGCGTCTTCTTCTTCATGCAATGGTGGGCTGCGTGGTATCCAGGTGCCGAGCCGGGCGGCGGCGGCTACATCGCACAGAGAATTTTCTCTGCGCGCACGGAGCGCGATGGCGTGCTCGCCACGCTCTTCTTTCAAATCGCGCACTACGCACTCCGCCCATGGCCGTGGATCATCACGGGGCTCGCGACGATCATCCTCTATCCGAATCTGCAGGACAAGGAATCGGGGTACGTCCACGCCTTCGTCGACCTGCTGCCGACCCCGTGGCGTGGATTCATGCTCGCGGGCTTCGCGGCTGCGTACATGTCGACGGTCGGAACTCAGCTCAACTGGGGCGCGTCGTATCTCGTCAACGACTTCTACAAACGCTTTCTGAAGAAGAACGAGACGGAGAAACACTACGTGAACGTCTCCCGCATGGCGACGATCATCCTGTTCGGATTGTCGGTGATCGTGACGTGGCAGATCTCGTCGGTCGGCGACATGTGGAGATTGCTGCTCGCCCTCGGCGCAGGCACGGGACTCGTGCTGATTCTCCGCTGGTACTGGTGGCGCATCAACGCGTGGTCGGAGATATCGGCCATGATCACGTCGTTCGTCGTGTCGTTCGCCGTCCTCGGGCACTTCGGCCCGGCGTTCGTGCCGAGCGTGGTGAAGGCCGGAGGCCCTGAAGGAGACGCGTGGGTCATGATCGTAACCGTGGCCATCACGACAGTCGTTTGGCTCGCGGTCACCTTCGCGACGAAGCCGGAACCGGAAGCGGTGCTCGAAGCGTTCTACAAGCGGGTACGCCCCGGCGGACCCGGATGGCTGCACGTTTCGAACAAGCTCGGCTACGGCCGCGAAGAGATTCCCGGTGGACGCCTGGCGTGGGCGAACTGGCTCGCCGGCGTCATTGCGGTGTATGCAACGCTGTTCGGGATCGGCAAGATTATTTTCGGCGAATGGGCGGCCGGAGCAGTGCTGGTGGTCATCGCCGTGGTTGCGTTCGCATGGATTGCCCGGTCTTTCACCGGAGACCGCTTCGCCCCGGACCGTTGAAGCCCGGGTAGCTAGCCACTATATTTTCCATTGAGTTACAGCTCTACACCGTCACACATTTTCGAGGTAGCCATGGCAACCACCCAGGAACCCGCCGTCACCGTCTCCGTCACGCCAACGGCAGCGGTCGAGGTCAAGCGATTCATGGATCAGGAAGGCGTTGCCGAAACCGGCGGCGGACTTCGCGTGAGCGTGCAGCCGGGTGGCTGCAGCGGCTTCAAGTACGG
>JBDTXL010000054.1:0-6921 GCA_040006195.1 Gemmatimonadota bacterium
GGACTATCTCTTCGCGCGAGTCACGGGCGGATGGAAGATGGGGCTCGAGCGCACGAGCGAGCTTCTCTCACTGCTCGGTGATCCGCACACGCGCGTCCCCGCCTTTCACGTTGCCGGAACCAACGGCAAGGGAAGCGTCATCAGCACGCTCGAGGCGCTGCTGCGCGGGCTGGGACTTCGCGTCGGGAAATACACGTCGCCGCATCTGATCGACTTTCGCGAGCGCATCGCCGTCAACGGGGTGCCGATCAGCGAAGAGGATGTCGTCGCCTTCATCGAGCGATGGACGCCGGACGTCGAGCGGCTCGGTGCGACGTTCTTCGAGGCGACGACGGGAATGGCATTCGATCACTTCGTGCGGGAGAAGGTCGACGTCGCGGTGATCGAGGTCGGACTCGGCGGCCGCCTCGACAGCACGAACGTCATCACCCCGGTATCGGCTGGCGTGTCGTCGATCGGCATCGATCACGTGCAATATCTCGGCGACACCGTCGAGCTGATCGCGCGCGAGAAGGCCGGGATCTTCAAGCGCGGCGTGCCGGCGGTGATCGGAGAGAGCGACGCGAAGCTGCGCGCATTTCTGGTGGAGCTCGCGCACGAGGCGGGTGCAGCGCCGGTGCGTCCAGTTGCCGATGAGTGGAAGGTCTCGGGGATCTCCGTCTCGTTGCAGGGAACGAGCTTCACGCTCACGACGCCCGAGAGCGCGCGAAGGCTGCGAACGCCGCTCATTGGGCGGCACCAGGCGATGAATGCAGCGACGGCGCTGTCGATGATCGAGAGTGCGGGCGCGCCATACGCCATCGCGGCGGTGGATCCGCAGCGTGCGCTCGACAAGGTGCGCATCGCGGGGCGCTTCCAGAGCGTGGGGTCGATCATATTCGATGTCGCGCACAATCCGGCTGGATGCGAGGTGCTCTGCGAAACGCTCGAGGCGGTGAAGCCCGCGCGTCCGCTCACGTGCCTCATGACCGCGCTCCGCGACAAGGATTGGCAGGCGATGATGACGACACTCGCTCCGCTGGTCGATCGCTTCGTGCTGGCGTCGCCGCCGAGCGTGCCGGCGGACCGCGCGTGGGCACCCGAGGAGGCGCTGAAATTCGCGCTGGCGAATGGCTGGAAGGCCACGGCGGAGCCGGATTTCGACGCCGCACTGGCAGGCGCGCGCGCAGGTCTCGGCACCACGCTCATCACGGGATCCTTTCACGCCGTGGGCGACGCCATGGCGCGCTTGCAGGTGTCTCCGCTCGTTGCGTAGATTCCTTTGATGTCCCCCGGCGCGTTACCAGGTTTTCGCGACTTCTATCCCACGGAGCTCGCGGAGCGGTCGTACATATTCGGGGGTTGGCGCGATGTCGCACGCCGCTATGGCTTCGTCGAATACGATGGGCCGCCACTCGAGCCGCTCGACCTGTACACGAAGAAGAGCGGCGCGGAAATCGTGGACCAGCTCTACAACTTCACCGACAAGGGCGGTCGCGAGATCGCGCTCCGCCCCGAGATGACGCCGACCTTCGCGCGAATGGTCGCCGCGCGCGCGAACGCGATGCGCAAGCCGGTGCGCTGGTTCTCGCTGCCTCAGCTCTTCCGCTACGAGCGTGCGCAGCGTGGACGTCTTCGCGAGCACTTTCAGCTGAACATGGACATCGTCGGCGAGGCCGACGTGAGCGCCGACGCGGAGCTCCTCGCCGCTGCGATCGACGTCATGCGGGTATTCGGGCTCACGAGCGAAGATGTCGTCGCGCGCGTGTCGGACCGTCGGCTCTTGAACGCGCTGCTCACGGGGATCGGCGTTACGAGTGAGCAGTTGCCGGCGGCGTACGCTGCGCTCGACAAGCTCGATCGGGATCCACGCGAGCTGCTCGAGCAGCGTCTGGCGGCGGCCGGGCTGCGCGTGCAGACCGTTGCGCAGCTCTTCGAGCTCGCAGGCGCTACCGCCGATGAAGCCGCGTTCTCGCAGCTCGTGGATGCGGCAGGGGCAACGGCCGAGTGGGGGACGCTGCGATCCTATCTCGATCATCTGGAGTCGCTCGGCGTACGCGACTGGGTGCGAGTCGACCTCTCGATCGTGCGCGGACTCGCCTATTACACCGGGATCGTGTTCGAGCTGTTCGACGCGAAGGGCGAGCTCCGCGCGATTTGCGGCGGCGGACGCTACGACACACTGCTCGAATCGCTCGGCGGCGTGAGTCTGCCCGCGCTGGGCTTCGGCATGGGCGACGTCGTGCTCGGTGAGCTGCTTCGCGTGCGCGGGAAGATGCCCGCATCGGAGCCGGCGGTGGATGTGTGGGTTGCGTACGGCGATTCGGGAACGGTCGAGGATGCGATGCGTGTGGCGGCCAGGGTTCGTGCCCGCGGGCGCAGCGTCGAGTACGCGCTCGGCAGCCAGAAGCTCGCGCGCCAGCTCAAGGCGGCGTATGCGGCGGGCGCGAAGCAGACGCTCGTAATCGCGACGCCCGAGCTGTCGGCCAACGAGGCGATGGTGCGGCGCAAGGATGAGAAGGTCGAGCTTCGCGTGCAGCTCGACGAATGGATCGCAGGCGCATGAGCACGATCACTGGACACGGATGCAATGGCTGACGACAAGAAGCTGACAACGCGCAAGGCCGACTTCAGCGCCTGGTACAACGAGGTGGTGCTGCGCGCCGAGCTCGCCGACTACTCGCCGGTGCGCGGATGCATGGTCATTCGCCCCGACGGCTACGGCATCTGGGAGCGCATGCAGCGTGCGCTCGACGACATGTTCAAGGCGACGGGACATCGCAACGCGTATTTTCCTCTGTTGATTCCGCAAAGCTTCCTGAGCAAGGAAGCCGAGCACGTGGAAGGGTTCGCGCCGGAGCTCGCGATCGTCACGCACGGCGGAGGCAAGGAGCTCGAAGAGCCGCTGGTCATCCGCCCGACGTCGGAGACGATCATCTACGCGATGTTCGCGAAGTGGGTGCAGAGCTATCGCGACCTTCCGCTGCTGATCAACCAGTGGGCGAACGTCGTTCGATGGGAGATGCGCACGAGGCTCTTTCTGCGTACGCTCGAGTTCCTCTGGCAGGAGGGACACACGGCGCACGCAACGCACGATGAGGCCGAGGAAGAGACGCGGAAGATGGTCGGCATCTATCGTGACTTCATGGAAGGATACATGGCGATGCCCGTGATCACGGGGAAGAAGACGAACTCCGAGCGTTTCGCGGGCGCGCTGCGCACGTATTCCTGCGAGGCCATGATGCAGGACAACAAGGCGCTGCAGGCCGGCACATCGCACAACCTCGGACAGAATTTCTCAAAAGTGTTCGAGCTCAAGTTCCAGACGGAGGACGGCGACGAGGCGTTCGCGTGGAACACGAGCTGGGGTGTGTCGACGCGCCTCATCGGCGGGCTCGTAATGACGCACGGTGATGACAAGGGGCTTCGCGTGCCGCCGCTGCTCGCGCCGATCGAGATCGTGATCGTGCCGATCTGGCGAACAGACGAAGATAAGGCGCGTGTCTTCGAAGCAGCGCGGAAGCTCAAGTCCTCGCTCGGCCAATGGGAGCGTCGCGAGCCGAATCGCCTCCGCGTGCATCTCGATACACGCGACAACATGAAGCCGGGCGCGAAGTACTACGAATGGGAGCTGCGCGGCGTGCCGCTCCGCCTCGAGCTCGGCCCCCGCGACGTCGACGCAAACCAGTGCGTACTCGTTCGCCGCGACACGGGTGCGAAGGAGACGGTATCGCTCGAGACCGTGGGCGAGGATGCCGAGCAGCTGCTGGAGAAGATACAGGACGAGATGCTGACGGCGGCGCGCGACCGGCGCGAGGCGAACAGCCTGCGCGGCGAGATCACGTGGGCGCGCTTCAAGGAAGTCATGGAGGGCGAAGGCGCGTTCGTCTACGCGGGTTGGTGTGGCGGCGAGGAGTGCGAGCGGCAGATCAAGGAGGAGACGAAGGCGACGATTCGCGTGCTCCCCGATGAGGAGTTTCGCTCGTCGGAGCCGATGAAGCAGTGCCTCAAATGCGGCAACCCTTCCACCGACGAGGCGTTGTGGGCCAAAGCGTACTGACGCCGTCGGGATTTTCGCGAACGGAGAGCGGCGAGCTCGTGTGCGAAGGCGTCTCGCTCGACGCGATCGCTGATGCAGTCGGAACGCCCACGTACGTCTACAGTACGCGGGCGATTCGCGATCAATACGATGCGCTCGACAAAGTGCTCGCTCCGGTGCCGCACCGGCTGCACTACAGTGTGAAGGCAAACTCCAATCTCGCCGTGCTGCGACTGCTCCAGGGGCGCGGAGCTGGTGTAGACATCGTCTCCGGCGGCGAGCTGTATCGTGCGCAGCAGGCAGGGTTCAGCGCGGACTCACTCGTCTTCAGCGGAGTGGGAAAGTCGTCGCTCGAGCTCGCGGAAGCCTTGTCGGCCGGCATCCTCATGTTCAACGTCGAGTCCTTCTTCGAGCTCGACCAGTTGAACGAGGTCGCGGGCGAGATGGGACTGCGCGCGCCGGTCGCGCTGCGTGTGAATCCGGAGGTGAAGGTAGACACTCCGCACCACTACACACGCACCGGGGAGCGTGGCAACAAGTTCGGCATCCCGTTCGACGACGCAATGGACGCCGCCCGCCGCGCGCTCGCGCTTCCGAACATCGCGCTCCTCGGGCTCGACATGCACATAGGCTCGCAGGTCTTTCAGCTCGAGCCGTACCGCGATGGGCTCGTTCGCCTGCTCGAGCTCTACGACCAGATGCGGGCGATCGGCGCGACGGAGATCCGTTACCTCGACATCGGCGGCGGCTTCGCGGTGTCGTACGACGACGAGCAGCCGATGGATCTCGACGCCCTCGCCGGCGCGCTCCTGCCTATGGTCGCTCGAAGCGGACTCTCGCTGATCGTCGAGCCGGGGCGCTACATCGTGGGCAATGCGGGCGTGCTGCTCGCGCGAGTGATGCACCGGAAGAAGGCGGGCGCGAAGGAGTACATCATCACCGATGCGGGGATGAACGACCTGGTGCGCCCATCGCATTACGACGCGTATCATGCGATTGAGGCAGTGCACGCGCGCGACGAGCGATCGATCGTAGACGTCGTCGGGCCGGTGTGCGAGAGTGGAGACTTCTTCGCGCTCGATCGCGCGGTCGAGAACGTCGATGCAGGCGACCTGATCGTCGTGCGCACCGCTGGCGCGTACGGCTACGTCATGTCGTTCAACTACAACTCGCGCCCGCGTGTGGCCGAGGTGCTGGTGGACGGCGGTCGCTTTGCGGTGGTCACGCGACGCGAGAGCTACGAGGATCTCGTGCGTCTCGAGCCGCAACATCTCGAATGGAGAACAGCCTGATGCGTGTCGGAGTCCTCTCGGATTCACACGACCGTGTACCCGCAATCGCCGAATTCGCGAAGCTCTTTCGCGAAGCCGGTGTGGGGATGGTGCTGCACGCCGGCGATCACTGCTCGCCATTTTCGCTGACTCCGCTGCTCGCCGCCGACCTGCCATTCGCCGGCGTCTTCGGGCGCAACGATGGCGATCATCAGGGACTGCTCGCCGAGGCGTCGAAGGGGATGGGAACGGAGCTCTACGATTCGCCGCACTCGGTAGATGTGCAGGGAGTGCGGCTCCTGCTCATCCACGACCTGAGCGACGTGGCCGAGCGATCGGTGGACGCGCATGCGGTCGTGATTCATGGCTGCTCACACATCAGGCAGTCGCGCACGTCGGGATCCACGTTGTTGCTCAACCCCGGCGAGGCATGCGGCTGGCTCTTCGGCGTGCCGACGGCCGCGGTGCTCGATCTCGAGACGCTCAAGGTGGACTTCCTCACGCTCGACGAGGCCGAGTGGAAGCGGTAGGGGCGAGTATGGCGAGCAAGATTCTGATCCTCGATTTCGGTTCGCAGTTCACGCAGCTGATCGCTCGTCGCGTGCGAGAGGCAGGCGTCTATTCGGAAATTCACCCGCCGACGAGAAGCGCGGAGTGGATTCGCGACTGGAATCCGACGGGGATCATCCTGAGTGGTGGGCCGAGCTCCGTGTACGACGCCGGCGCGCCGACGGTGCCGAAGCAGATTCTCGACTACGCGCCCACACTGGGTGTCTGCTACGGCATGAACCTCATCGTTCACCTCATGGGTGGTGAGATCGCGCCGGCGGATCGCCGCGAATACGGACGTGCGGAGCTGATCATCGACGACAGCGACACGCTGTTCGATGGCTTTACCAAGGGCGAGCGCACCCCGGTGTGGATGAGCCACGGCGACCAGGTGAAGGTGGTCCCCGAAGGCTTCGAGGTGCTCGCGCACAGCGCGAACTCGCACATTGGCGCCTTCCGGGATCGCAAGCGCCCGATCTTCGGTGTGCAGTTTCATCCCGAGGTCGTGCACACGCCGCGGGGCGGGGAGCTGATCGAGAATTTTCTCTTCGGCGTTTGCAAGGCGGTTCCGTCGTGGACCACTGGCGCGTACATCGAGGAGGAGGTCGCGAAGATTCGGGAGATGGTCGGCGATGCGAAGGTGATCTGCGGTCTTTCGGGCGGCGTCGACTCATCGGTGGCGGCCGCGCTCGTGCACAAGGCGATCGGATCGCAGCTCACCTGCATCTTCGTCGATCATGGCCTGCTGCGCCTGCACGAGCGCGAACAAGTCGAGACGACCTTCCGCGCGCATCTGGGCATCGAGCTGATCACCATCGATGCGTCGGAGCGTTTTCTCGAGGCGCTCGCCGGCATCGAGGACCCCGAAGAAAAGCGGCGGCGCATCGGACACACCTTCATCGATGTCTTCGAGGACGCGGCGGCGGCAGCCGGGCACGACGCGAAGTTCCTGGTGCAGGGAACGCTCTATCCGGATGTGATCGAGTCGGCGGCGCCGCACGGCGGTCCGTCGGTGACGATCAAGACGCATCACAACGTGGGCGGGCTCAAGCCGGACATGAAGTTCGCGCTGATCGAGCCGCT
>JBDTXL010000055.1:0-9917 GCA_040006195.1 Gemmatimonadota bacterium
GTAAGGGGATACGGTATATGGCTTCAGATGCCACGTCAACGCCGGATTTTCGAGATCGATGACTGGGTCATCGAATTTCGGGGCGTGGGAGATGGCTTTTTACACGGAGTGGGGGTACACGCGCACAGCTGGTGAGCTGGCGCTCTAGAGCCACCCGGCTGCGCGGTACCATGCGAGCGTCGATCTCACGCCCTCGCGCAGCGAGACCCTCGGCTCGTAGCCGAGCTCCGCACGCGCGCGCGAGATGTCGAAGGCGCGGCTCTTCGTGAAGAAGGCGACGCGGCGACGATAGATCGGCGGCTCGATATTGAGCGGCTCGCATACGGCTTCACACAGCGCTCCCGCGGCGTAGAATGGCCAGACCGGGAGATGGAGCCCGAGCGGCTTCACCCCTGCTTCTTCGGCGATGAGATTCACGAGCGCGTTGAGCGACATGAACTCATCGCTGCCGATTATGTACGTGCGACCGACCGCCGACGGCGACTCGCCAGCCATTCGCACGCCCTCGACCAGATCGTCGATGTGCACCATGCTGAAGAGCGCGTCGCCGCGCCCGAGGATGGGGAAGCGACGGTGCGCGACGCCCTTGAACATCTTGAGGAGCCGGCGATCGCGCGGACCGTACATCGGCGCGGGGCGAACGACGGTGAGCGGGACGCCGAGGCGTTCTGCGGTGGCGACGGCATGCTGCTCGCCTTCGAGCTTGGTGCGCTGATAAACGTCGCCGGGGCTGAACGGCGAGCTCTCGTTTGCGGGCGGACGCTCGATGTCGCCGTGGACGCCGACGGTGCTGATGTGCACGACGCGCTGGACGCCTGCGCTCGATGCAGCGATGATGAGCCGCGACGGTCCCTCGACGTTGACGATGCGGAACTCTTCATCCGGCAGTCCAATCTGCCGGAAGATCGAAGCGAAGTGGTAGACGGTCGACACGTCGCGCAGCGCGCGAGTGAGCGAGGCTGAGTCCTTCATGTTGCCGACGGCGACCTCGACTCCCGCGAGCTCGAGCGCGCGAGCGTGTGAGCGATCGCGTACGAGCGCACGCACCTTGTACCCGCCGCCGACGAGCGCGCGCAGCATCGCGGAGCCTGCGAATCCGGTCGCGCCTGTGACGAGGACGCGTCCCTGCTGATCCCCAGCGGGGCCCGGAAGGCCGTAGAGATCCCCGGGTGCGTCGTAGGCGGGTCGCGTCAACGTGCCCGCCATGTTGAGAGTGTCCAATCGGCTAGTATACGGCATGTGGATGATAGACGCCCAAGGTGCACGGGGCGTATCGCCGTCGCACGATCGCTCGTCTTCGAGCACAGTCGCCGCTGCGTTTTGGGCCATCTTCCTGCCGTTTCACTCGCTGCGCAGCGCATGACCACCGATCCCCCCAAAACCCGAACCTCCTTTCGAAGCGCCGTGCACATGGCGGTGCGCGCAGTGCTCGTAGCCGCGGCAATTTACGCGCTGTGGCGGTGGGTGGACTGGTCCCGTGTATGGACGGCGATCTCGACGATGTCGCCTGCGGCGCTCGTGATCGCGGTTGCACTCGCATCGGCGGATCGCGTGCTGATGGGCTACAAGTGGCGCCAGCTCGTGCGCGCGGCGGGAGGCACGCTGCGTCTGCGCGACGCGACGAACATCTACTATCAGACGTGCTTCACCGATCTCGTCTTCCCGAACGTCGTAGCATCGGAGGGGCTTCGGGTGTATCTGGGTCGCCGGCTCGGGATCCCACTGGCGCTGTTGCTGGGCTCGATGGCGATCGAGCGAATGATCGCGGCGGCGGTGGCGATCATGCTGGCGGGCGTGGGACTCTTGTACCTGGCGGCCGAGGTCGAGCCGCAGATGCGTTCGAGCTTCCTGTTGATCATCGCGGCGACCGCGGTGATTGCCGCGCTCGGAGTGCTGGCGGTCTGGTGGACGCCGCTGCATCGCTTCGCGGGGCGCGCGGTGCGCGAGCGCATCTCGCCAGGAATTTTTCAGCTGCTCAAGAAGATCTCAGCATCACTCGTTGCATATCGCGGCCAGCCCGTGACGCTTGCGTTCAATCTCGCGCTCGCGATCGCGGAGAATCTGCTGCAAATCGTGAATTTCTACGTGATCGGGCGCGGAATCGGGATTCGTGTGCCGGTGCTGCCGTTCTTTGCCGCAATTGCGGTGACGGCGCTGGTGCGGCGTCTGGCAATGCATGTAGAGGGGAAGGCGCTCGGCGAGGGTGCGGCAGTGGTGATGTTCGCGCTGCTGGGCATCGACAAGGACGCGGCGGTGGCGCTGACGTTCGCGCACTATGCACTGTGGCTGCTCGCGTCGATGCCGGGGGCGTATCTGTTATTTCGTAGCGGGGTGAAGTTGAGGGACGTGAAGGAGAGCGGGAGTGCGGGGTGAGCCCCGCCTTCGCGACTTGACCCTGAGCGCCGTAGCGAAGCACCGAAGCGAAGCGCCGTAGCGTGGCGCTCCGCTTCGGCGCATAGTTCGCGGATGCACATTCGTCCGTATCGCCGAGGAGCGCTCGCATGTCCAACGCCTCTCGCCGCGCCTTCCTCGCATCGCTGGGCGCCGCTGCACTCGCCCCAGCGCTCGCCGGACGATTCGGCGAGGACGCGATGAAGATGAACGCCGTCCCCGTGGAGGATTCGTCGCTCGCATCGAGCTCTCCTGCATCCCGCGGTGTCCGCGTGCGCACGATCACCGCCGGAGTGGCGATGGCGCACAGCCTCGATCGCGATGCCGTCGTGCGCGCGCTCGAGATGCTCGCTCGCGCGAAGACGCGCTTCGAGGGCGAGGGCTACGAGGTGCAGACCACACGCATCACGATGCCGCCGGTGATCGCGGCGCTCGACGCCAAGGCTCGTCGCGCAGCGCTCGCCGACATTGCCGCGATCGATGTCCTCGTTGCGAGCAGGGGCGCCGTATGCAGCCTCGGCCCGGTCCTCATAGCCGACCGGGCCGATGCTGATCTCGCCTCGTGGTCGGCCGAAATGGTGCAGGCGACGAAGAGCACGTCGTTCAGCGTGATGGTCGCGTCGGCTTCCGGCGGCGTGCACGCGCGCGCCGCTCGAGCCGCGGCGGAGGTGATGCACGCCGTCGCCGGCGCAGTGTCCGACGGAAAGGGAAGTTTTCGGTTCGCCGCCGCCGCGAATATCCCTGCGGGCACGCCGTTCTTTCCCGTCGGTTGGCACGAAGGAACGGGCTCGCTCGCGATCGGCATGGAGTCCGCGGATCTCGTTCGCGCCGCGTTCGCCGGCGCGACCGACGTCGAGGACGGGCGCCGTCGCCTCACGGAGCGACTGACCAGCGAGCTCCGCGCCGTCGAGAAGATCGCGTCGGCGATCGCCGCCGGGGAGAAGGTGCGCTACGGGGGTATCGATCCCTCTCCCGCGCCGATGGGGGATGTGAGCATCGGCGCGGCGCTCGAGGCGCTGAGTCACGTTCCCTTCGGCGACGCGGGCACGCTGCGCGCGTGCGCGGTCGTGACGGAGGTGCTCAAGAGCATCCCGGTGCTGCAGTGCGGCTACGCGGGGCTGATGCTTCCCGTGCTCGAGGACAAGGTGCTCGCGAAGCGCGCGATCGAAGGGCGCTACGGGCTGCGCGATCTGCTCCTCTTCTCGAGCGTCTGCGGCACGGGACTCGATGTCGTGCCGGTTCCCGGCGACACATCCATGGAAACGCTCGCGAACATCATCCTCGATGTCGCCGCGCAGTCGGTGAAGCTGAGGAAGCCGCTGTCGGTGCGGCTCTACCTCGCAGCGGGCGCGAAAGTGGGCGATCCGATGCATGTGAACGATTCGCTGCTCACCGACGCGATCGTCTTTCGCGCCTAGAAAAGTTACGGCTACATCACGCTCTTCGCCGCGTCGCCCTTCGTGAACAGCATGCTCGAATGCTTCTCGCCGGCAACGGACTGCACGATGTTGATCTGATCGTCGAACAGCTCGCACAGCATCTGATCGACGAGCTTGATCGTATTCGGCGGCCCCGCATTCGCCGCACGCACACACAGCCAGAGGAGATCGTTGGCGCGACGCGAGCCGCACCACATGAGCGGCACCACGCGCCCCGACGCATCGGTGAGCCGGAAGGTGCTGCTCAGATACGCCAACGCGGCCGCGTCGGTCACGCGATCATCGATCGGCGCCGCCGCCCCCGCATGCTTCGCGACCGCAGATGCGAAGTCGCCCGCGAATACGCGGATGCTTCCCTCGAGAACACGCCCTTTCGCATCGTATGTCATCTGCACGAGCGTCGTGTGCAGCGGATGCGCCACTCCGCGCGCGGCGCCGAGCGATATGGCCCCGCACCAGACCGAGAGCCCGATCGCGCGCAGTGCACGCGCGCCGCGCAACTTCACCACGGCGCCCGCTCGATCGCCCAGTGCGCGGCAATGACTGCCACGAGCGACGAGACTGCGACCACGCGAAGCCGAAGCGGTGACGGTGCGCGCGCGGGCAGCTTGATCCACGCAATGGCTCGATCGATGCCGAAGAGCACGGTGAATGCAGCGATCAGCACCACGATCTGGCCGAGCTCGATCCCGACGTTGAAGCCGAAAAGCGGCAAAGCGACGTGATCGACGAAGAGGCTCTTGAGATAGCTCGCAAAGCCGGCACCGTGCACGAGTCCGAATACGCCCGCAAATACGGGCCGATACCGCCCGTTCCACAGCGCGCCGCCGCGATCCTTCACGACGATGTTCTCGATCGCCGTGATCATGATCGTCAACGGGATCAGGAACTCCACGAGATTCGGCGAGATCGTCAGCACCCCGGTGACCGCGAGCGCCAGTGTGATCGAATGTCCCACGGTAAACGCCGTCACGACCCACAACGTCTGCCGCCAATCCGTGAATCGGTAGATCGCCGCGAGTGCGAGTAGAAACAGGATGTGATCCATCGCGCTGATATCGACGATGTGGCGGAAGCCCAGCTGGATGAAGGTCGCGAGGTCGCTCATTCGGCAGCTCTCATTGCGAGATAGGGGTTCAGCGTGCGCGCATGCTCGAGCTCATGCGCCGCAACATCCTTCTTCCCGAGCGCGCGGTCGATGATGGCTGCGTGGTAATAGAGCATCGCGTCCTGCGTGCCGAGCGACAGCGCGTGCGTCATCATCTGGCGGGCTTCAGGGTTGCGGCCGCTCGCGTGCAGCGCCCACGCGACCACATCGTAGCCGTAGATGTCCTGGCGCGTGTGCAGCTCTTCCTGCGCCTTCGCGAGCACCTCGCTCACCCGTCGACCATGATCGAGGAGGAACAGACTCCATGCTCGATGGTACGCCGTCGCCTGCTTCGACACTGCCACCTCCATTGCATGCGCATACTCCTCGGCCCTCGCGCTGTCACCGAGCGCGCCGTACGAATCGCTGATGATGCCGAGCGTCGCTGGATCGAAGCTCACGGCAACTGAGCGCTCGCCGTAGTCGATCGCGCTCTTCCAGTCGTGACGCGCTCCCTCGAGCTTCGCCATCGCGGAGAGAAGGCGATAGTCGTCGGTGTGCGCGGCGAGTCCGCGGTGATAGTCGCTCGCGGCCTCGTCGATCCGGCCACGGCGCAATTGCAGATCGCCCATGCGCAGCCAGAACCACGCCTTCTGCTCGGCCGGCACCTCCGGACGGTCGACGATCGCGAGCAGCGACGCGTTCATGAGTCGGTATGCCGAGTCGGGATGCCCCTGCAGCTCGGCCCATCGCGCAAGCCGCGGCGCGACGGAGAGGTCGCTCGTGTTGCCGGCAACGGACGCGAAGCTTGCGCGTGCGTCGTCATAGTGGCCGAGCTCCATCTGGATCTCGCCAACCGAAGCGCGGAAGGCGGCGTTCGACTCATCGCGCTTGGACAGCTCCTGCGCGATGCCGAGCGCGTCGCCGAAGCGGTGCTCGGAGAGAAGCGAGGCAGCGAGCGCCTGGCGCGCCTTGGTGTTGTGCGCGCCGCGGTTGCTCAGCGACTGGCGCGCGACGGCCTCGGATCGAAGCACATCCTGGTAGTCGCCGGTCGCGCGCGCGCGCCGCATGTAGAAGAGCGCGAGCGTGCCGAGCGCCATGCCGCCGGTGGGATCGCGCTGCGCGACGCCCTCGTAGAACGCGATGTTCGAGTCGAGCATCTGCGCCGGTGTCAGGCGAATTGATGCGACTGTCGTGTGTACCGGCTTCGTGCGCACTTCGGAGTGCCAAAGAAGTCCACCAGCCAGGGCGATTCCGATCAGTGCGAGCGCGGCCCAGCGAATCCTGTTCGACATGTTATTTCTCCAAACGCGTCACGTGCCCGCCGCAGGTCGCGGCGGGACACGTTCGGCGAGATCATGCCGGTGGCTTGAGATACGGGAACGCATCCGTGTGACGCATCGGATCGGGAACGTTGTCCGTGCACAGCGGGAGCTGGAAATTGTTGCAGACCTTGTGGGTCGGGTCGCCAAGCAGCGTACCGAAGATCGCCGTGAGTCCGGCGTCGACGACATCATCACTCGGCTTGCGTCCACCATAGCCATTCGCGAGCGCCCAGCTCAGCCAGCCGGCCGTCGTCGGATCCTTGTCGAGCTGTACGATGAGCATGTCGGGCAGCAGCACCGCTGCGAGCGTGTTGCCGATGACGGCATCGCGGCCGAAGGCAGCCGGGAACGCCTTTACTGCAGGCGCGAATGCGGCCACATCACCAGCGGGGCCGGTGGAGCCGTGGAACGGATGGTCCTTCTTCGCGAGAAAGACTTCGCTCACGAGCGGATTGCCCAGGCGCTGCACCTGGTTGTATTCGCGAGTTGATGGTCCAGTGGAGCTGTTGTCGTTGCTGCCGCAGGCGGTGAATGCCAGCAGAGCGGTTGCGAGCGCGGGGCCGATGATCCGGCCTACGGCGCCGCGACGAATGAAGCCGTGTCGCATGGAGGTTTTCCTCTGTAGAGTGCGCGTAGTGGAAGTCATCAGCGGCTGATCGTGCCCCAGATGCCGATCTTGTCGCTTGCAGTGCCGTGGAGCTGCGACTTCGGAAGCTCGATGACGATGGACAGGACGTTGAACGGATGTCCGCCCGAGCCGCCGAGGATGTCGACTGCACTGCCAGGCGCGCGGAAGGAGCTCGCGGTGGCCGTGTCGGGGAGCATCGAGAGCGGGCCCGTGACCGGCTTGCGATCGGGGATGATGCGGAAGAACTGCTCGAGATCGATGTAGAAGGGATCCTGTCGCGGGCCGGCGAAGACCTGCATGCCGCTCGCGCTGCCGAGCACGGTCGAGACCTTGCCGGTGACGGTCGGCGCGGACGTCGATACGGTGTTGCGCATTGCGCCGACGACGGGTGCCGCCATCGGGCCGCGAACTTCGACCGTCTGATCTGCGCCGGTGCCGTGGAAGGTCATCTGGATGACGAGATCTTCGTTGGCGTCGCCGGTGTTGTCGATCTTGAACTGATAGAGCAGGTTGTTGTCGAAGCTCGTCACGCCGGGAGCCGCTTCGGCGGGCGTGAGAAGCGCCCAGCTGTTGAGCACGAGCGCGATGCGATCCGCCGACGCACCGGGAAACGCGTAGACGTCCGTCATATCCATCGACGGATTGAGCTCGACATCGGCCGTGTCCTGGTGATCCGACGCGAGTGAGCGTTTGACGAGAATGCCGCTCGCCGTGACGACGACGGCGATGACCGCGAACCACATTCGCGGCTTGCTACCGAACCTATTGAGCCAATGCATGGCTGCCCCCAACGTATGAGAATGAGTCGCAAACGCGACCGAGGCATCGGGCGATACCGGGTTCTCTACGTTGGGTTCGGTGAATCGGATCTGTGCAGAAAAAATGAACAGAAGCGGTCATTTAGACCGCTCTGTTCATTCAGCCTTCATTGCACCGATCAATAAGGGGGTCGTGGTGGGCTGGGCCGAGCCGCCCATGGGCTCCGCGGTTACGGCGATAGCGGCAAGCGAATCGCCCGAAACCGCATAGGTGGCCTGCAGCATCGCCGAGCCGGTGGGAGTGGGCTCGAACATGCCCGCACTCACCTTCTTCTTGTCCTTCATCACGAGCCACAGCTGATACGTGTGGCCCGGCGACATGGGCGGCAGGTTGTACGCGACGAAGGTCCAGCGGTTCATCGGCTGGTTCCAGAACATGCGCGCGTACGGCTGGCGCGTGCTGGCCGAGTTCGCGTCGATCACCATGACGCCGGGCCCCGACAGCTCGGCGATCATCGACTGTTGATCGACGAGGCGCTTCTTGAGAGCGGCGTTCTCTCCGTCCGCGGATCTGCTGGCGGCCGTGAGTTCCTTGCGCAGCGCGTGCTCGTTCGCGCCGTAGGCGGTCGCGCCCGCGGCGAGCACGAACATCGCAGCCGCGAGCCACATCCAGGTCGGCGAAGTGCGCCGGGCAAGGGATGCCTTCTGCGCGGGCGTTGTGATTGGCGTCGGTCTCCGAATCGGCGTCACATCGGCGCGATCCGCGACGGCGCGCGCCATGAGGCGCGCGCGCATCAGCGAATCGCGTTCGGGGGCGAGCTTCTTCGCGGGAAGGGTCGCGCCGATTGCTGCGACGCCGTCGCGAAGCTCGGCGAGCTCACGGGTGCAGTCGGGGCAGAGCGCGAGATGCGCGTCGAGCATGCGCTGCTCCGACGGCGAGAGCGCATCGAGCGCGGCCATCGCGAGCAGTTCGAGCGCGGCTTCGTGACCGAGTCTGTCCGTCATTGCACGCCTTCCCTGTGCTGTGCGAGCGGCGCGCGCAGCTTCTCGAGCGCGAGCCGCGCACGCGTCTTCACCGTGCCGAGGGGGAGCGAAGTGCGTGAGGCGATCTCGCTCTGACTCAGCCCGCCGAAGTAGGCGAGCACGATCACCTCGCGCTGCTCGGCTGGCAGCTTCGCGAGGGCCGCGGAGATGTCGCGCGCACGCTCCGCGGCCTCGGCGTTGCGCTGCGGATCGGGAGCGGGCGCCATGGCGTCGGAGCGATCGATGGCATCGGCGGACGTCGCACCCGTGGTGTCGAGTGGATCCTCGGCGCGCCGGCGCCACGCGCGCTGGCGATCGAGCGCGCGGCTACGCGCGATCGTCGACAGCCACGTGGAAACGGCGCCGCGCGATGCGTCGTATCTGGATGCTTCGCGCCACGCCTGCCAGAACGTCTCCTCCACTGCATCCTCCGCCTCGTCTGCCTGCCCGAGCAGGTAGAACGCGATCGTGTGAATGGTCGTCGCAAAGCGATCGTAGAGGGCGCCGAGTGCGGACTCGTCGCCCGTGGCCATGCGCGCCACCAGGGCCGCGTCTGAATCAGCGGCTTGCGGAGGCATGGACTTCGGAGATGGGTACGATCACAGAGGGCGGGGCGGATTCATCTGATGTGAATGTAGGGCTGCGTACCGGGGGCGCTAGCGGGCGAGGGCCGAACGAGGCGCGCAAATTACGGCGCTGGCGACGGCTCGTGCTTCCGGTGGTCGGACCAGAACAAGGAAAACCCGATGAACATCGATGCGAGGGATAGCGACTCGAGGTTCGATGCTTGCGCGGGAGGGGCGAGATCGCCGATGAACTGAAGCGTCATCGACGTGCCGCTCAGCAGATAGCCGAGAGCGAGCAGAATTCGACTCGGCTTCGTGATGATGGACCACGCGGCGGCGCCAAGGAACCAGGCGGCGAGGGCGGCGAAAGCCCAGTGGAGGATCTGGCGCGCACCGTCGGGCGGGTGAGGGCGTGAGATGTACCAGCCGATGAGAACGACGGCGATGAGCAGAAAGACTTCGAGCTTCCGCCGGCTTTGCTCTCGAGTGGTGCTCATGAGTTTGAATTCGCCAGAGTGAGGATATTGTCGGCAAGCAGTGCTCCCACCACTATCGTATCGTGTTTGTTATTCATGCATCCTCCGATACGACGCTTACCAGTCAGTCGCCCTAACCTTATCTTCGCAAGCGCCGCCGACGCGGGTAAGGACCTTGTCAGCGCTTGAAGAGGTGGTCACACCGTGACGAGCGATCTGCGCGA
>JBDTXL010000056.1:0-15849 GCA_040006195.1 Gemmatimonadota bacterium
CGTCCGTGAGAACGAGCATGGGGGCAGTCGGCCAAGGCCGACTGCCCCCATGCTGTCACCTGCGATCGGTCGCTTAGCCCTGAACCGGCGAACCGTCCCGGCAAGTCTCCGGCGGACCATCGCATAGCTCGTTACCGGTTCCACCGTTGGCGCCGCAGATGGTGAAGCCATCCGTGGTCCCGTTGAAACCGACCTGCGTCAACTCGCGGAACGTCCCGAACCGTTCCACCTTCGGCTTGTGGTACACCATTCCTCCATGTCGAAGGTTTTCCGGGCCGCTTGCCCGGTGGAAGTCGGGGCCACTTTGGCGCCCGCCGACATCACAGCAGCTAGGATAATGCCATAGCATGAGCCCCAAATGCAAGGCCCCGCGCAGAATTGCTCAGCTCGCCTTGCGACACACGAATGCTAGCTCAGGCCAATTACTACGGCGACGATCACCGCCACCGCGCCGGTAAAGCCGACCAGCAAAATCATGCGCCAGGCGGCGCGGATCCATTCGTCGTACCGAAGGCCGGCCGCCGCGAGCACGGCGAGCAGCCCGCCATTGGTAGGCGTCAGTAGCTCGCACATCCCGGCGCCGTATTGGTACGCCAGGACAGCAACCTGCCGAGACATGTGTAGCAGATCGGCCACGGGCGCGAAGACGGGCATGGTGAGCACCGCCTGCCCACTCACGCTCGGCACCGGCACATGGATAGCAGCCTGCGCCAGCATCATCCCGACTGCCGCCACGGCTACCGGAAGGCCGGCGAGCGATGCCGCTAGGCCGTTTACCACAGTATCGATCACCAGCCCCTGCTCCATCGCGACGGAGATCGCGCGCGCGAAGCCGACGAGCAGTGCCGCATACGCCATCGATCCGAAGCCCTCCGCGAACGCCTCGGCCGTACCGGTGACACCGAGACCGCCGATAATTCCAACACAGCATCCCATCGCGAAGAAGAGCGCCGCCTCCTGGTTGAAATCCCAGTGCAGCTTGGCGACTCCGTACACGAAGATAGCGAAGGTCAGGAGCACCACCGCAATCACTACCTTGCCACGCGTACCGAACTCGCGCGCGGCTGTATTCGTTGTCGCTTCGACGACGGCGACTCGCGTGTGGCGCGCACGCCGCATGGTGCCGAGTATCCAGAGCAATAAAGCGATGGCGAGAAAGACGATTCGGTACGTGGCGCCCGAGAGCTGCGGAACCGATGCGACCTTCTGTGCGATCAGCACCTGAAATGGATTCACAGGGCTGAAGGCCGATCCAACCGCCGCCGAGCCGACGCTCATCTCGGCCGCGGTTATCGCATCGAAGCCGAGTCGTTGCGTGAGCATGAGCAGGGCAGGAATGAGCGCGATGATCTCTTCCTGCATATTCTCGAACGCGCCTCCAGCGGCGAAGGCGAGCGCCACGATCGGGATGGCGAGGATGCCCTGCGTGCCGAGCCGGCGCACGAGCCAGTCGATGCCATCGTGAAGCGCGCCGGTCTTCTCGACGACGGCGAACGCACCGCCGACCAGGAAGATGAAGGTGATGACGGCGACGGCGTCGATGATGCCGTCGGGAATCGCGACGATGGTGTCGAAGGGGCCGAGCGGGTGGGGATCGACTCGATGGTAGCTGCCGGCGACGACGACCTTGCGCTGCGTGGCCGGGTCATCGCGCCGTTCGAACTGCCCCGCCGGGAGCACGTGCGATAGCACCGCCGCGACGATCACACATCCGACGAGCAGCGTGAGCGGATGTGGGAGCCTCACTTCGCGGCCTTCACCATGCCCGCCGTCTCGAGGGCTTTGAAGTACTCGGCGACAATGCTCATGTCGACCGGCCCGAATTCGGCGCTCACCATGTCGCGGATTTTTTTCGTGGTGCGTTTGCCATCGACGAAGTTGAGCACCTCGTACGCGTAGTCGGCGCCTGTGCCGCGCGCGCCCTGGAAGGCGAGCAGCCTCGGCGCAGGGGCGCCGTGGAGATTCTCGATCAGATAGTCGTAGCCCATGACGATCGTCGGTCCGGAGATCGCGGGATTGCGCGAGTAGACAGGCGTCGCATCGGCGGCCGGCTTTTCGCGTGTCGAGGCAGGGCTCAGCATCTCGGTGAGGCGAGCGAAGAATGTGTCGGCGCTGCGGCGAACGCTATCCGGGATCGCGGCGAAGCCCGAGACGGACTCGAACACCGCGTGCTCCTGCGCGAGATATTCGCGCGTATACGATGCGGCCTCGGCGGGCGAGAGCGTCGGGCGGCGCTCCAGCACGAGCGCGGCGCGGCGGAGGGCGCCGCTCTGCATCACGGTCCAGAGGGCGGGCACGTCCGACGATCTCATGTTCGCGAGAAAGAGCGCGCTTGCCGCTCCGATGAACGCGGCGCGCTGGAGCTTGGTGGCGTCCATGTTCGCGGCGACGTCGAGATTCGTGTGGATGTAGCGATCGGGCCAGTCCTGCAAGTAGATCGCCGGGATGCGATACGATCCCTCGGTATAGAGCTCGTTGTCGCTCCCCATTTGGAATTCTGTGAACTGCGCGAGGAGCGGCTCCTTTCCTCCTTCTACGGAGTTGAGCGGATACTTCCCGCCGCGCCCCGCCGCGAACTCCTCGGACTCGACGCTCACGAACGATCCCATCGCGCGCCCGACATCGTTGATGAACGTCGGGAGACTGAGCGGGCTGTCGGCCACGTGGAACACGGACTTCGTATTCTGATTGCCGCCGACCATGTCGGGATGAATCACGGCCTTGAAGTGCGAGCGCAGCTCCGGCTCGTAGTTGAAGAGGGCCATCGTGCATTCGACCTCGCACGGCCACACGAAGCGGATGCTGCGCGATGGACGAGGGATTCGTCCGTCGGCGATCAGCTTTGCGATCGTGCGACCGATCTCGAGATTCATCGCGCAGCCGCTCGCATTGTCGTTCGCGCCGGGCCGTTGGTGATCGAGATGGCAGCTGAAGACGATCTCTTCGCCCTTGCGGTCCGTGCCGCGAATGAGAGCGGTGACGGGGTTGTACGCCGCCGCGTGGCGCGCCGCACGCACCACCGCGTGCAGTAAGATGTGCTCGCCCTGAGCGAGTCGCTCGGAGAGCTCGTGCGCCTGTGTTTGGTTGAGCATGAAGGCGAACGTGCGTCGCTTCTCGAATGCATCGAGGTGCCCCCAGCGGATGAGGCTCTGATCCTCCTTCCACCACGCCGTCACCTGATTCGGCATGTCGCTGAGCATTCCCTTCGCGCCGTACTTGTCGATCGCGAGAGGAGCGGCATCGGTGAGCGGACCGGAGATGAGCACGATCTTCCCCTTCACTTCCTTGCCGGCGTAGTCGGCGTCCGCCCCGCCCACGCCAACGTCCACCAGCTCCGCCGTGACATCGGCGCTGTCGCTGTCCTCGGCCAGAATCACGGGCTCGTCCTCGAAGCTCGCGATGCGTGACACCGGCGTCAGCTTGCCGCCGTCCGACCTCGTCTCCCAGAGCTCGGCGAAGTCGGCATCCCATCCCGGACGCGACTTCTGGGTGCCGTACATCGTGTGGCCGTCGGCGGGGATCTCGTGGATCTTCACCTCCTCGAGACCGTACGCGCGCGCGCGTTCCGCGACGAACTCCGCGGCGGTGCGAAATGCCTTCGACGCGCGCATCCGATGGAGTCGCGTGATGTACTCGATGTTGCGCTTGGCGAGCGATCCCGACAGCTCGTTCGCGAGCGCCTCGCCGGTCGCTTCGGAAATGAGAGGCGGAGTCGCGGTGCTTTTCACCCCGAACGACAGGGGCGCCACGACTTGGGCACGTGCGGTGAGGGGGAACAGTGCGAGCGTTATCGTTGCAAGCAGCCGAATGCGGACGCGCATGAGGTGGTAGTCGGAGGAGAATTACGACGAATGCGGAGGCGTTACTTCGCGGCCGTGATCACGCCCGCACTTTCGAGCGCGCGCAGATATTCCGTTACGAGTGCGATGTCGACGGGCCCGTACTCCGCGCTCACCGCATCGCGGATGTCGCGCACGTTGCGCGTTCCGTCGACGAAGTTGAGTACCTCGTAACCGTACTCACCACCACCGCCGCGCAGCCCCTCGAAGTCGAGCAGCTTGGCGACGATCTTTCCCTTGGTGTGGTCGGCGAGATAGTCGTAGCCGAACACCACCATTGGCCCGCTCACGGCAGTATTGCGCGCGAAGACGAGCGCGCCGTCGCCGCTCGGTGGAGGCGGTGCCGCGGGAGTGCCCGTGATCGTCTCGAGGCGCGCGAAGTACGCGTTCGCACTCTGCTTCGTGCTGTCGGGGATCGCCGCGAACGATGCGATCGACTCGAACGCCCCGCGCTCTTCGGCCAGGAAGGTGCGCGTGAGCGCCGCGCCGTCAGCGGCCGAGAGTGTGGAGCGGCGGTCGAGCATCTGCGCGAGCCTGCGCAGCGACGCCGATTCCATCACCGACCAGAGCGCCGGCGCATCGGTCGACTTGAAGTTCGCGAGGTAGAGCGCGCTCGCGGCGCCGATGAACGCGGCGCGCTGCAGCTTCGTCGGATCGATGTTCGCGGGAAGATCGAAGTTCGTGTGGATGTAGCGGTCGGGCCAGTCATTCATGTAGATGGCGGGAATCCTCCACGATGCCTCCTGATACAGCTCGTGGTCGCTCCCCATCGTGAACTCGTCGAGATCGCCGAGCTGCGGCTCCTTCCCGCCTTCGCCGGAAATCATCGGATATTTCCCGCCCGTGCCCTGCGCGTACATCTGCGACTCGGTATTCATGAAGGCGCCGAAGCGCTGTCCCACGTCGCTCACGAACGATGGAAGGCTCAGCGGTCCGCGTCCGACATGAAAGATCGACTTCGTCACCGGCCCGCCGCCCACCATGTCCATGTGAATCACGGCCTTGAAGCGCGCGAGCATCCCGGGCTCGGAGTGGAAGAGTGCGAGCGTGCACTCGACCTCGCAGGGCCACACGAAGCGTATGCTTCGCGATGGCCGGGCGATCTTCCCGTCGGCGACGAGCTTCGAAATCGTGCGCGCGACCTCGAGGATCGTCGCGCAGCCGCTCGCATTGTCGTTCGCGCCGGGACGTTGATGATCGAGATGGCAGCTCAACACGATCTCCTCGTTCTTCCGATCACTCCCGGGGATGAGCGCAGTCACCGGGGTGTACGTCGCCGCGTGGCGCGATGCCTTCACGATCGCGTGCAGCATCACGTGCTCGCCGGCCGCCAGGCGCTGGACGTAGCCGCGGTACTGCTTGAGCGACACCATGAAAGCGAACGCGTGCCTGGCCTCGAAGGAATCGAGGTGGCCCCACCGAATCGCGTTCACATCCTCGCGCGACCACGCATTCGGCTGGTTCTGCGCTGCGCTCACGACTCCCTTCGCGCCGTACTTGTCGTACGCCAGCGGAACCACCTCGCCCGGCGCCTCCGACGTGAGCACGATCTTTCCGCGTACGTTCTTTCCCGCGTAATCCTTGTCCGACGTCCCGGCTCCGACATCGACGAGCTCCGCCGTCACATCCGCGCTGTCGCTGTCCTCGGCCAGGATCACCGGCTCATCCTCGAAGCTCGCGACGCGCACCACCGGCGCGATGCGGCTGCCATCCGCGCGCACCTCCCAGAGCTCAGCGAATTCGGGGTCCCATCCCAGTCGCGCCCTCTGCGTGCCGTACATCGTGCGTCCGTCCGCTGGGAATTCGTGCACGACGACCTCCTCGAGCCCGTAGCTCTTCGCCTGCGCCGCGACGAAGTCCGCGGCGCTCCGAAAGCCATTCGACGCGCGCATGCGATGCTGACGCGTGATGAACTCGAGGTTTCGCTTTGCGGATGCGCCCGAGAGCTCGCCGGCGAGTGCTGCGACGGTGGGCTCGGGAATGAGAGGCACCGTGGAGGCGCGCTGAGCGGCAGCGGCGAGCGGCACGGCGCACGAGAACAGCGCGGTGACGAGAAGGCGAATACGCATTCGGTGGGGAGCGAAGGGTGAGGGAAGCAAGTGAGTCTGGGCCACTGCGCCGGGAGCGTCAAGGCGACCTGCCCGAGCGGCTAGCCCCTCCGCGCGATCTCACACGGCGCAAAAATTCTCTCACCAGGTAAACCATCTGCGCCCTTCGTGCATCCAAATGTTGAACGGGTGAAGCCCAGCGACTGGTCGACCTTTTAACAACACCGCGCAGGACGCCATGAAGAATGTTCTCTCCAATGCGACAGCGAGCGCTCCTCGGCTCCGGAACCGAGCCGGATTCACCTTGGTCGCGGTCTTGATGCTCTCCCTCGGCGTCGGCGCAACCACCGCGCTCTTCAGTCTCGTAGACAGCGTGATGCCGCGCTCGACGCCCAGCATCCGATGCGCCACGGTTCTCTACGAGGCGAGCGTCGAGTCCGCGGGCGATGCCCTCGGCGCATTCCCAGACGCGACTGACGTGCTCGGCGGGCGCCCAGTACTCGCGCTTTTCGGCGCGTGCGTGCTGGGCTTTTTGCTCGTGTGCGCGCGCGGTGCCTCGGGGATGATTGCTGCGGCACGTGCGCCGCTCGTCGCGATCGGCGCTACCGCCGGAGCGCTCGCGTTCGCAGCGCTCTCGCTTCGCGCGCTCGAGCTCCCCGCGATAGGCATGCGCGCGACGGCCTTCGCACTCTGCGTCTCGCTGCTGGCCGTCTGCTACGCGCGGATCTCGGCGCGCATCTCGCAGCGTAGGGGCCCGCCTCTCACGATCTAGAGGCGGCGCGATATCTTCCCCGGAGACTCGTCACTCCCGGGAGCTCCATGTTCAGTCGCCGAATATTCGTCGCAGCGCTCGTCTCCGCCCTCGCTGCTCGCGCGCAGGCCCAGGCGCCCAGTCCGGTCTTCACCTTCCAGGAGGTGATGGTCCCGGTGCGCGACGGCGTCAAGCTCCAGACCGTGATCCTGACTCCCGTCGGCGCAAAGGGCCCGCTCCCGATTCTCTTTCGCCGCACCCCGTACGGCGTTCCCGATCACGCGCCCACCGAGATCGCGCCGAACATCAAGGAGCTCGCCGCGGACGGTTACATCTTCGTCATCCAGAATCTTCGCGGCCGCTTCAAGTCCGACGGCGTCTTTCTACTTTCGCAGGCGGCCAACCTCGCGGACTCAACATCGGTCAACGAAACCACCGATGCCTACGACAGCATCGATTGGCTCGTGAAGAACGTCGCGCGCAACAACGGCAAAGTTGGAATGTACGGCGTGTCGTACGACGGGCTCACTACGGCGATGGCGCTCCTCCATCCCCACCCCGCGCTCAAGGCGATGAGCGAGCAGGCGACTCCCGTCGACCAGTGGATGAACGACGACATGCATCGCTACGGCGCGCTGCGCGAAAGTTACGGCTTCGAATATTCAGTGCTCGAGCAGGCAGACAAGAACAAGAACACGGACTTCGCGTTCGACGTGTACGACGACTACTCGTGGTATCTCGCGCTGGGCCCGGTCTCCAACATCAACACGAAGTACATGCACGGCTCGCTGCCTTTCTGGAACGACGTCGTCGCCCATCCCGACTACGATGAATTCTGGAAGAAAGAGGCCTGGGTCAATCAGCTGCATGCGTCGACGGTGCCGAATCTCAACGTCGCCGGCTTCTGGGACCAGGAGGATCCCTGGGGACCGTGGCAGGTCTTTCGTCACGCGGCACAGAGCGATCCCGATCATACGGACTTCATGGTGGCGGGCCCATGGTTCCACGGGCAGTGGCGCCAGCCCAAAGGCGACAGCCTGGGCTTGATGTCGAACGGCGGCCACGAGACGTCGCGGGAATTCCGCGAGACGATCGAGGCGCCTTTCTTCCGCTACTATCTGCACGGCGAGGGCGCGAAGCCCGCGTGGCGCGCGTCGACATTCCAGTCGGGCTCCAACAAGTGGCAGACGTATGATGCGTGGCCGCCGAAGGAGGCGAAGGCGACGAATCTCTATCTCCATGCGGACGGCACTCTGTCCTTCGCAAAGCCGGCCGCCGCTCCGCGCGCGGCGTACCGCGAGTACGTCTCCGATCCCGCGAATCCTGTTCCGTATCGCCAGCGCCCCATCTCGCCGACGTATCCCGCCGGCGACTGGCGTACCTGGGAGATCGCGGATCAGCGCTTCGTCGATCATCGTCCCGACGTATTGAGCTACACGAGTGCGCCGCTCGATCACGATCTCGTCGTCACCGGCGAGGTCGCCGCTGATCTTTTCGCGTCGACTTCGGGCACCGACGCGGACTTCATCGTCAAGCTGATCGATGTCTATCCGGACAACGCGACGCCGAATGCGTGGGACGCTGATGCGGGGCCAAAGCCCGGGCAGTTCGCGCACTCGGTGAACGGCTACGAGCTTCCGGTGGCGATGGAGGTTCGGCGCGGACGCTACAACACCAGCTACGAGCATCCGCGCGCGCTCGTCGCCAACGCACCCATCGAATGGAAGATCCCGCTGCGCGATCGCGACTACGTCTTTCTGAAGGGGCACCGGCTCATGGTGCAGGTGCAGTCGACGTGGTTCCCGCTGATCGATCGCAACCCGCAGAAGTTCGTGCCGAGCATCTACAAGGCGACCGAAGCGGACTTCACGAAGGCGACGCAGCGCGTGTACTCATCTCCCGCGCTGCCGTCGCACATCGTGCTGCCGGTCATGCCGTAGCTACTTCCCCATGGTCAGCACGACGCGAAAGCGCGCCTTGTTGCTCATCATGAGATCGTAGCCCTCCTGCGCGCGCTCGAGCGGCATCACTTGCGTCATCGGCTTGACGCCGGCGAGCGCGCTGAACTTCATGGTGTCCTCGGAGTCGATCGAGGAGCCCGACGCCCAGCCCGCCACCGACTTGCTCCCGCCGATGAGCGCGAGCGATGACACCGGCATCGGATCGAACGCGGCACCGACGATCAGCAGCTTGCCGCCCAGGCCGAGTCCGGGAATCATCTCTGCCATCGCCGCGCCGCTCGTGACCGTCGTGAGAATGACCCTCGCGCCACCGAGCTTCGCGAGTGCCTCGCCGGCCTCGCCGTCCGCGCTGTCGATGTAGATGTGAGCGCCGAGCTTCTTCGCGAGCGCTTCCTTGTCCGCGCCGCGCGCGACCGCGATAGTGCGAAAGCCCATCTTCACCGCGAACTGCACGGCGAGATGTCCGAGCCCGCCAATGCCGTGCACCGCAACCGTGTCGCCCGCGATCGCGCCGCTGTTCCTGAGTGAGTTGAACGTCGTGACGCCGGCACACATGAGCGGCCCGGCCTCGATGTCCGACACCTCATCGGGGATATGCGCCAGCGCCTCCTTCGGCACCACGATGTAGTCGGCGTATCCGCCATCAAAGGAGATCCCCGAGATGAGGGGAGTGTTCAGACAGAAAACGAATTTTCCGCGCCGACACGAGTCGCAGTAGCCGCAGCTTCCGCCGTACCAGCCGATGCCGACGCGATCGCCGACCTTCCACCCGAGCACCCCCGCGCCCAGCGTCTCGACGACGCCCGCCGCCTCGTGCCCCGGCACTCGCGGGAATGTGAGCCCTGGCCAGTGTCCCTCGACGGTGAGCGAGTCGCTGTGACAAATACCGCAGGCGTTCACCTTCACGAGCACCTGCCCGGGCCCCGGAGCCGGAATATCCTTCTCGACGAGCTCCAGCTTTCCGCCGGCCTTCGCCACTTGCATCGCGCGCATCTTCGCCATATCCGCTCTCCGCTTCCGGTATCAGTCCAAAACTACACAATCGAATCTTAGCGAGACCCATCCGAATGAGCTCGGCAGCGCCCTTCCTTGCTGCGTCGAACGCGCCGAGTCACGCGTGCTCGGGCCTTAGCTTTTCGCGCATGGGAGAGCCGCCGATCGATGAGACCGCCGCGCGAGCGCGCGAGCTCGTGCTGCGCCACGGCTGGAACGCCACCGCGTACCAGATTCTCAATCGCGGGATCGCGCTCTGGTTCTCCACTCGCGGCGACGCCGTGATCGGTTACGTACGCCGCAACGGCATTCGGGTCGTCGCCGGCGCGCCGGTGTGCGCCCCCGACCGCCTCGCCGATGTGGTTGCCGAGTTCGCGACTGATGCGCGCGCGGCGCGCGACCGCGTCTGCTACTTCGGCGCGGGCGCGCGACTCGAATCGACGATCATTGCGCGCGCAACAGGCAACTCGCCCCGCTCGGGCATGGTCGGCCTCGGCGCGCAGCCGAGCTGGGATCCACACCGGTGGAGTAGCGTCGTCGCGCGGCGCGCATCGCTGCGTGCGCAGCTCAATCGCGCGCGGAACAAGGGGGTGACTGTCTCGCAATGGAGTGCGTCCCGCGCGCAGAACAACTCCGAGCTCGAGAATCTCCTGCGCCAATGGCTGCAGACGCTCGGACTCCCTCCACTTCACTTTCTGATCGAGACGGACACCATTGCGCTCACGATCGATCGCCGCATTTATGTCGCCGCGCGCGCGGGCGCATCGGTGGCGTACCTCGTGGCATCGCCCGTTCCCGCGCGGCGCGGGTGGCTCATCGAACAGATCGTGCGCGGCACCGGCTCACCGAACGGGACATCGGAGCTTCTCGTCGACACGGCGATGCACGAGCTCGCGAACGACGGCGCAGAATACGTGACGCTCGGACTGGCGCCGCTTTCACGCCACTCGACCTTCACCGATCCCGGAGTGCCAAGCTGGCTGCGGCTCGTGCTGCGCTGGGTGCGCGCGCATGGCCGGCGCTTCTACGACTTCGACGGACTCGATCGCTTCAAATCGAAATTCGCGCCCGAGCAGTGGGAAGAGATCATCGCCATCGACGATCACTTTCCATTTTCGATGCGCGCGCTCTGGGCGATCACCGCGGCGTTCGGCGGCGGCTCGCCGTTGATACTGCTCGGCCGCACCGCAGCGCGGGCCGTCGCACAGGAAATGCGCTGGCTCGCACGGCGGTAACGCGTCGCCGGTCAGCCGTGGTCGTTCTTCTGCGGCTTGTGCGGGCGCCCATCTTCGCCCTTGTCATCGCCGGGCACCTTCGGATTCTTCTCCTCTTCCTTGATTCGAAGCTTGTCGATTTCCGAATTGCTCTTCTGCCCCTGCTGTCCCTCGATATGGTCGTGACCGCTATGCGGATCGTGACGCTGCTTGGACATGCGCACCTGTCGGAATTAGGGTTAGTGACGTTGCTTCCTAAGCAAGAAAGAGCCCGCCGAATCGCGTTGCCGAGGCCGTACCTAACCGTAACACGAGAGTAGATGATGAGTGGTGAACAGGAGCTGAAGGGTCCCGATCTCGGATCCGGCGTGTCGATCTCGAGCATCCCCGATGGCGGGATGCTCGTGGGACATGCACAAGGACAGGCAGTGCTGCTGTCGCGCAGCGGCAGCGAGATCTTCGCGATCGGTGCCACCTGCACGCACTACAGTGGACCACTCGGCGAAGGGTTGATCGTCGGCGATACCGTGCGCTGTCCGTGGCATCACGCGTGCTTTAATCTACGCACCGGCGAGGCGCTCAAGGCGCCCGCCCTGAGCCCCGTGTCGCGTTGGGAGGTCGAGCACCGCGGCGACATGGTCTTCGTCACGAAGGAACTAAAGCTCGCGGATGGTTTGACACCCGTGAAACCATTGTCGACAATCCCCGAGAACGTAAAACGCGTCGTCATTGTCGGCGCAGGCGTCGCGGGGAATGCGGCCGCGGAAATGCTCCGTCGACAAGGCTTCACCGGATCGATCGTCATGCTCGGCGCCGATCCCTCCGGCCCGTACGATCGGCCCAATCTCTCGAAGGACTATCTCGCCGGCACCGCCGAAGAATCGTGGCTGCCGTTCCACTCGGCCAACTTCTACAAGCGGCACGACATCGAGCTGCTGACGTCCTCGCGCGTGAGGGAAATCGACGTCGAGGCGCGGCGCGCGACGCTCGAAAGCGGCGACGCGCACGAGTACGATCGCCTCCTGCTCGCGACCGGCGCCGATCCGATACGGCTCACCGTGCCGGGCGCGGATCAGAAACACGTTTTCTATCTGCGCACGCTCGCCGACAGCCAGGCGATCATCGCCGCTGCGGGCGCGGCGAAGCGCGTGGTGGTGATTGGCGCGAGCTTCATCGGGCTCGAGGCGGCGGCCTCGCTGCGCACGCGCGGCCTCGACGTGAACGTCGTCGCCCCTGACGCGGTGCCGCTCGCCAAGGTCTTCGGCACCGAGCTCGGCGCGCACATCAAGTCACTGCACGAGAGCAAAGGCGTGAAGTTCTCGCTCGAGAAATCCGTCACGGCGATCGGCGCGAGCGACGTGACCCTGGACGATGGCACGAAGCTCCCGGCCGACATCGTCGTCGTCGGCATCGGCGTGCGGCCGGCACTCGACCTCGCGAAGCAGATGGGACTCGCGGTCGACAACGGTGTCGTGGTCGATGAGATGCTCGAGTCCAGCGTGCCCGGCATCTTCGCAGCGGGGGACATCGCGCGCTTCCCCTATCGAGCCGGCGATCGCATCCGCGTGGAGCACTTCGTCGTCGCCGAGCGACAGGGTCAGTACGCCGCTCGCAACATGCTCGGCGCGCGCGAGCCGTACGACGACATCCCGTTCTTCTGGAGCGTGCACTTCGACAAGGAGATACGCTACGTCGGCCACGCGTCGAAGATCGAAAGCCTCGCGGTGGGCGGAGACATCGCGAAGAACGATGCGATCGTCGCTTACACGGAGAGAGGCAAGATCGTTGCCTTCGCGTCGATCGGGCGCGACCTGGCGTGTCTCGAGGCGGAGCGTGCGCTCGAGATCGACGATGCGAAGGCGATGAAGGAGCTCACCGCCGAGTAGCTACCCGCGAAGGGCGCGGCGCAACTCCCCGGTGAGCGCCGCGCGGTCGTACGCGCGGTCGTCGAAATCACGGGCGTCCGCTCGATCTCGTCACTCTCCCTTTTCGCCAAGCATCAGCTTTGCCGCCGGGAAAATGATGGAGCGCGGAAATACCTGCCCCGAGAAAGCTACGACCTTGTTCATGAGTCCGGTGATCGCCACTGGTTTCCCCTTCATCAGAGCCTGGTAGCCGGCGCTCGCGACCGCCGCCGACGTCATTTTCGGGATCAGGCTGCTGCTGAACAGCGGCAGCTTGTCTGCTCCCGACTCGGTAGCGAAGCCGGTGTGCGTCGCGCCGGGGCAGAGCACCGTGAGCGTTACCCCCGTGCCACGCAGCTCCTGCGCGATCGCTTCGCCGAGGCTCAGCACGTACGCCTTCGTGGCGCAGTACGTCGCCATGTTGGGGCCGGGCTGATATGCCGCGATCGATGCCACGAACATGATTCGCCCCCGCTTCCGTGCCACCATCCCCGGCGCGATCGCGCGGGTGAGCGCCGTGAGCGCGGCGATGTTGAGCTGGAGCATCGCGTCGATGCGATCGGCATCCTCAGCTACGAAGGCGCCCACATCGCCGAAGCCGGCGTTGTTGACGAGGACGTCGAGCTGCATACCGCCAGCCTCCAGCTGCGCAGCGAGCTCGCGCGCGGCGCCCGGGACGCTCAGATCCCTGGTGAGGACCGTGGCCTTCGCACCGAGCGTGCGGAGCTCGGTGGCGAGCGCGTCGAGCTCCGGCGCGCGACGTGCGGTTATGATGACATCGTGATCGTGGCGCGCGAGCTCGCGAGCGAGATCGGAGCCGATCCCGCTCGATGCTCCCGTGACGAGCGCCAGCGGCCGTGAGCTATTCTCCTGCATTCGTGCTCCCGCGAAGATGGACCCATCCAGCGTACATCAAACATCCTCACTCAAATACAACATGCGCACACGACAGCTTGGTTCCACAGGTCCCGTAGTCTCGGCGCTCGGACTCGGCTGTATGTCGATGTCCGACGCCTACGGCCCCTCCGATCGCGCCGAGGGGATCGCGACGATCCACGCCGCGCTCGATGCGGGAATCACGCTCCTCGACACGGGCGACTTCTACGCGATGGGAGCGAATGAGCTGCTCATTCGCGATGCGCTTGCGGGGCGCGACCGGAGCAAGGTAGTGCTCAGCGTGAAGTTCGGCGCCCTCCGGGATCCCGACGGGGCCTTCGTCGGCTACGATGGACGGCCGAACGCGGTGAAGAATTTCCTCGCGTACTCGCTTCGCCGCCTCGGCACCGACTACATCGACGTCTACCGATTGGCGCGGGTCGATCCGAATGTCCCGATCGAGGAGACGGTGGGAGCCATCGCCGACATGATCGCGAAGGGATACGTGCGGCATATCGGTCTGTCCGAGGCGAGCGCCGACACGGTGCGTCGCGCACATGCCGTGCACGCGATTGCCGACATGCAGATCGAGTACTCGCTCATCTCGCGCGCCATCGAGAGCACCATACTTCCGGCCACGCGCGGGCTCGGGATCAGCATCACCGCCTACGGAATCCTGTCGCGCGGACTGCTCAGCGGACGGTGGACGGGGGAGCGTCCGGTCGCGGGAGATCTGCGCGCGAACTATCCGCGCTTCTCTGCTGAGAACGTCGCGCATAACCTCGCGCTCGTCGAGGCGCTCCGCACGATTGCGAACGACAAGGGAGCGACCGTCGCACAGCTCGCAATCGCCTGGGTGGCCGCACAGGGCGATGACATTCTCCCGCTGCTGGGCTCGCGCACGCGCGCGCAGCTCGCGGAGGCGCTCGACGCACTCGATATCTCACTCACGAGCGAGGAGCTCGCGCGCATCGAGCGCGCGGTGCCCGCGAGCGCGGCAAGGGGCGCTCGATATCCAGTGCCCCTCATGAAGCACCTCGACAGCGAGCGAGGCACGAGCCCCGCTCGCTAGCGGTCAGCGCGGCGCGGCGAAGCTCCAGCTCAGCGTCGCGCCGCGCCCCTCGATGCTCGGCGACACGCTCGGCACGGCCCTCAACAGCCAGCGGTTCGCGCGATTGTTCGCGCTGGTGAGATGGTTGTAGCGGAACACCTTGAGCCCGGTGAGCGTGCCGATGCCGGCGCCCATGATCACGTCGCTGGCCCAGTGCGCATTCGTATACAGGCGCGCAAGGCCGACCATCGACGCTCCGCCGAACATGACCGGCGCTATGAACCAGGTGGACTTCGGCCACCAGCGATGCGTCTCGAGCGTGACCACGGTCGCCATCGCGAAGGCGGCCGTTGCATGACCCGACGGAAAGGAGGAGCTGCTGCCTTTCGCGAAGCCGCCGCCGAAGCTGAAATCGTCGGGGTCGTTGACGCCCGCGTGGCTCGGCCGCTCGCGCCCCGCGAGCCCCTTGATGACGGAGGTGATCCCCGAGCTCACGACGATCGCCTCGGTGCTGTGCAGCCCGAGATCCGCGACGCGATCGAAGTGGCCGATTCTGCCGACGCCGTACATCGCCAATCCCGCGACGAGCGTCCCCGGGCTTCCGAGAAAGTTGAAAGTCTTCGCCGCGTGCGACGCAGTGCGATTGAGCTGGGCCCCGGGCTCGCGGATCTCGTTGGCGATCTGCGAGTCGAAGGGGCGGAGCGCAGCGGCGCCAACGATGAACGCGCCGAAGATGTACGGATCGGCGCGAGTAAAGAGTCGCGGACGGTGAAGGGAATCGGCGCCGACTGTTGGCGTGGATGCCACCTGCGCTCGAAGGGCGGAGGGCGCGAGAGCCACGAGTGCGCCGGTCATAGCGATGACGGCGCGCCTTCTCAGCCTCCCTTTCACGTTGCCACCTGAGTCGTCGTCGCGCGGCGAAAGTCACGGCCGCGAATTGCAACGAGGAGAGTGGGCACGAGATAGAGAGTGATTGGAGTGGATAGGGCGAGGCCGCCAATCACCGCGATCGCCAGCGGTTTCTGCAGCTCACTGCCGGCGCCGAGTCCGAGTGCGAGCGGGACGAGCCCCGCGAGCGTGCACAGCGTCGTCATGAGAATCGGTCGCAGCCGTACTTTCGCTGCGTGGCGAATGGCAACTTCCAGCGGTTCGCCCTGCTCACGCATGCGGAGCTCCGTGAAGTCGAGCAGAATGATTCCGTTTTTCACGATG
>JBDTXL010000057.1:0-1680 GCA_040006195.1 Gemmatimonadota bacterium
TGACGCTCGACGACATCACGGATCTCGCGCGCGCGCAGCGCGTGCTCGCGTGGGGCGAGATGGCGCGCCAGGTGGCGCACGAGATCAAGAATCCGCTGACACCGATCAGGCTTGGCGTCCAGCATCTGAAGCGCGCGCACGCGGACAAGCGCGCCGACTTCGACACGATCCTCGAGACCAACGCCGAGCGTATTCTCGCGGAGATCGACCGGCTGGATGAGATAGCGCGGGGCTTCAGCCGCTACGGGATGGGTCCGTCGGAGCTGCAGACGGCCACGGCGATCGATGTGAGCATGGTCGCGCGCGATGTAGTCGAGCTCGAGAGGCTGGGCGAGGGAAGCGTGGCGTGGCGCACGGAGGGAATCGGCGCGGCGGTGCTGGCATATGCGCGCGAGGATGAGCTGCGCGAGGTGCTGCTCAACCTGCTCGAGAATGCGCGAATCGCGGGTGCCACGTGGGTGGAGGTGCGCGTGGATGGCGGTGGCGAGCGAGTAGCGATCGCCGTCCGCGACGATGGAAGCGGCATTCCCGCGAGCGTACAGGCGCGGCTGTTTGAGCCTCATTTCTCCACGCGGACGCGGGGCTCGGGGCTCGGGCTCGCGATCAGCCGGCGGTTGGTCGAGAGCTGGGGCGGGGAGATCGCGGTTGCGAGTGTAGAGGGGGAAGGAACGACGGTTCGGATCGTTCTCCGCGGAAGCGCGGTCGCCTGAGGGCTCAGCGCGCCGCCCCCGATTATCTTCCTCCCCATGACAGCGAGCTCCCTCCCATCCGACATCGCGGACGAAACCAACGCGCGCATCCTCGCGATCTCCGAAGATCGCATCGCGGGCTTTCTCGAGGATCCGTTTGCCAAGATCGCGCAGCTGTCGGGCGTAGAGGAGCAGGTCGTGCACGCGCGCATCCGCGCGATGCTGAGCGCGGGCACGATACGCCGCGTGCGGCAGACGTTGATGGCGACGAATCTCGCGCCGGGCGCGCTCGTGGCCTGGCGCATACCCGAGGACAAGCTCGACTCGGCCTTCGAGTACTTCGTGCGCGACGACCCATTCTCGGGGCACGTCGTCATCCGCTCGACGGACGGCGCCACGCCAGGGTCGAGTTATCGCCTCTGGACGACGCTCAAGGTGCCACAGGGCTTCTCACGCGAGAAGCACTGCGCGCTGGTCGCCAAGCGCGTGGGCGCGGACGCGTTTCGCATCATGCCCGCGAAGCGCCTCTTCGCACTCGGCGTCGGACATGTGCGACGAAAGGGGATGCTGCCGGGATCGCGATCGGATGAGCCGGGACGCGTGATGGACACGAACATCGTCGAGCTGTCGGAGCTCGAGTGGCGCGTGCTGGAGTTGCTCAAGCGCGAGCTCACGGTCGATGAGATCGGGGCGATGCCGTGGCTCGCGCGCGCGGAAGAGGCAGGCGTCTCGTATGTGGAATTCCTGCATGTCGCGCGCGCGCTGGCAGAGCGGGGAGTGATCGGACGCTTCTCGACCTTTCTCGAGCATGTGAAGCCGGACGCCGACGGTGTGCGCGTCACGCGCTACAATGCGCTCTTTCACTGGCGCGTGCCGGAGGGGCGCGAGATCGAGGCGGGGAAAGAGGTCGGACGCCATCACATCCTCACACATGCGTACTGGCGCGAGGGCGGCGCCGAGTTCGCGAACGTGAACATCATGGCCGTCGCGC
>JBDTXL010000058.1:0-2613 GCA_040006195.1 Gemmatimonadota bacterium
GGTCGATGGCGTCGGCCATCTGCGGGCTGAACTTGCCGTAGGTGTGAAAGCGCAGAGGAGTGGACGGCTGTAGGTTGTGAGGGCTGGCGGGCGTCCTCATTCGCAGGATGACACTGCTGCCGGGACCTTGCAACCCCTTGGGATGATCGACTCGCTACCACCGACATCGCTCACGCCCTCGCGCGGCACGCCCTCGGGCGCGATCGCTGCGCCGCGCTACCGAAATCCTTTCTCGGTTCTGATCAAGCACCGGAACTTCCGGATTTTCTGGTTCGGACAGACGGGCTCGCTGGTCGGCACGTGGATGCAGCAGGTAGCGTTGGGGTGGGTGGTTCTGCAGATCACGAATAGTCCGTTTCTGGTTGGAGTGGAGGCGGCCGCCGGATCGCTGCCCGTGTTGCTGTTTACCCTGTACGCGGGCGTGTTGGCCGATCGCACGAACAAGCTCAAGCTTGTGCGCGTGACGCAGGGGCTGCTGCTGTTCGAGGCGACGCTGCTCTGGTGGTTCAACTGGACAGGTCACGTGACGATCGAGGTGCTGATCAGCATCGCGCTGTTCGGCGGGCTCGCGAGCGCGTTCGACATTCCCACGCGACAGTCGCTCATGGTGGAGCTGGTTGGCCGCGACGATGTCGTCGACGCGATCGCGCTCAACTCGAGCGGCTTCAATCTGGCGCGGATCGCGGGGCCGAGTCTCGCGGCCATCATCATCGATCGCTTCGGACTGGCGTGGTGCTTCGCGAGCAATGCGTTCAGCTATCTGCTCGTGCTGCTCAGCCTCTTCCTGATCAAGCTGCCGCCCAGGACGATCGCGGCCACGGATCTGTCGCCGACGGAAGGGCTGATGGAGGGGATCCGCTTCATGCGGAAGTCGCGCGAGGTGTCGCTGCTCATGAGCATGGTGACGGTGTACTCGATTTTCGGCATACCCTATCTGGTACTCATGCCGGTGATCGCGCGCGACACGCTGCACGGAACGGCGCGGACGTACGGACTGCTGCTCGCGAGCGTCGGACTCGGCGCGGTGACGGGCGCGTTCGCGCTCGCGATGGTCGGGCGGCGCGTGCGACGGGGGAAGGTGCTCGCGGGCGCGGCGTTTTCGTTCAGCTTCCTGTTGATCGCCTTTTCCTTTTCGCGAAATATCTGGCTCAGCACCGCGATCCTGTTTTTCACCGGGCTGACGATGATTCTGAACAACGCACTCGCGAATGGGTTGCTGCAGACGATCACGCCGGATGGACTGCGGGGACGCGTGATGGCGGCGTACGCGTTCGTGTTCGTGGGGATGGCGCCGGTGGGATCGCTGCTGTCGGGGAGCGTGGCGAGCGCGCTCGGCGCGCCTGCGGCGATAGGGATTGGGGGCGGGGTGCTGGTGTGTTTCGCGAGCTGGGTGTTCGGGACGAGGAGGGAGTTGAAGGGGCTGTAGCGATCAGGGCTCGATCGTGAACGAGATCGGCGCGCTTCCGAAGCCGCCATACGATCCCGCGGCCGTGTAGCTGCCCGGCAGAAGTCCGCCGAATTCCGCGTCGCTCCCGACGTGCAAGTCGAAGACGTCGCGTTTCGTCTCACCCGCCGCGAAGAGCGTCGCCTCGGAGTCGTACGCGCGATCATCGTAGCGAATGTACGAGGAGCCCTGTCCCACCGAATATGAGAATGATCCGCTCGGACCGTCATTGCCGCTCGGCGGGAGCACGACGACTACGGCATGGCTCTCCGGATTGTGCGCGGTCACCACGAGCGTGAAATATCCCCCGTCCGCACCTCCTTTCGGCGTCGACGGTTTGATATCGACCGCGATCTCGAGAGCGCTCGGCGAGACGGGAGGAGTCCCAGCAGGCGGGATGGGCGCCGGCTCCGAGTCCTTCACGCAATCGTATGCGCACGTGACGGTCCCCGCGCATCGCTCGAGAAACTCGATGCGTGGATGATTCACCGTGCGAACGAGTGCGTGCAGCATTTCGTGGCGCACGAGTGCGCCATCGAACTGCTCGGTGCCGGTGAGGACGATGCGATTATCCTGTTCGTACCAGAAGCCGCCGAGGTCTCCGGGAAAAGACGTGACGCCCGGGACGACGAACCAGTTCACGTCGGCGAGTGAGCCGCGAAGCCCGGAGCATGATTCGATCATCCGCCACCACAGCGCGTACTCCGGCGGAGGATCGAAACGCTCGGCGCCGACGGGGAGCGTCGCGACCTCGGTGCACGCCGTAAACGCGAGCGCGAGTAGTGCGCCCAGAGTCGCCAAAAGGAGACGTGTGGCCGAGGTCATCCCGTACGATAGCGAGCGCGCGCGAATAATGCCGTGAATTCAAGATATCAACCAAAAGGTTGACGATCTGGTGGATTCGCCCTATATTCACCTAAATGGTTGAATATCCCAGGCTGGATCTCGTGTTCCGCGCACTCGGCGACGCCACGCGGCGCGGCATGCTCAAGCAGCTCGCCGCACGCGAGCGCACCGTGGGCGAGCTGGCCCAGCCGTATCGCATGTCGCTTGCTTCGGCGTCGAAGCACGTCAAGTCGCTCGAACGGGCGGGGCTGGTGAGGCGCACCGTGCGCGGCCGCACGCACTTCGTACGGCTCAATCCCCAGCCCCTCGCGAAGGCCGACGAG
>JBDTXL010000059.1:0-4263 GCA_040006195.1 Gemmatimonadota bacterium
CCCGGCGACGCATCGTGGTTCTGCTCACGATGCTCGCCTGCATCATCGCCTACACCGACCGCGTGAGCATCTCCGTTGCCGCCGTCGCGATGAAGGAACAGTTCGGATGGTCGCAAACCCAAAAGGGCTTCGTCCTCTCGGCGTTCTTCGTCGGATATCTGCTGTTCATGTACATCGCGGGCATTCTCTCGACGCGATATGGCGGGAAGCGCGTACTCGGCTACTCGGTGCTCGCGTGGTCGATCTTTACGCTCGTCACGCCGTTTGCGGCGAAGACGTCGCTCTCCCTGCTGGTCGCTGCGCGCATCGCGATGGGCATCGGCGAGGCCGGGATGTTTCCGGCCGCGTACGAGCTGTTCGGACGATGGGTGCCGGCAGCCGAACGCGCACGTGCGATCGCGCGCCTGCTGAGCGGCGTCCCGGTGGGCACGGTGTTGGGCCTCCTCGGATCTGCGTGGCTGGTCGCGCGATACGGGTGGCCCGCTGCGTTCTACGTATTCGGCAGCCTCGGCCTGATCTGGACGTGGTACTGGTTCCGCGACGTGGAGAACGATCCGGCAACGGATGCACGGCTGGATGCCGGTGAGCAGGCGCTACTCGGAGTCGAGCGCCGGGATGCTGCGCAGTCTCGAAGCGAGACATCGCGGGGGTGGATGCTGCGTGCGTCGGTCATCGCGATCGTTATCGGGCAGTTCGCGACGATGTGGGATCTGTACGTGCTGCTGTCGTGGCTGCCGAGCTATTTTCGCGACGTGCAGAAGCTCAGCATCGCGAACGCGGGAGTCTTTTCCGCCGCGCCGTGGGCCGCGATGTTCATAATGACGAATGCGGCGGCTTCGCTCTCGGATCGTCTCATAGCGCGCGGAGTGAGCACGACGTTCGTGCGGCGCGTGATGCAATGCTCCGGGCTGGTGCTGTGCGCCACGTTCCTGCTCCTGACGCCGCTCGCGCAGTCGCCAGCGTGGGCGCTGGTGCTGTTGTGCGCAGCGACCGGCGCGCTGGGGTGCACGTGGTGCGGCTATTCTCCCGCCATGATCGACGTCGCGCCGCGACGCAGCGCGTTGCTGGTGGGATTGAGCAACAGCATCGGCACGATTCCCGGCATCATCGGCGTTGCGGTGACAGGATGGTTGGTAGATGTCAGCGGCACGTACGCGGCAGCCTTCGCGCTGGCGGCGGCGGTGAGTCTTGCAGGCGCGATTGCGTTCGGACTCTTCTTCGATGCGCAACCGGTCGTCGACTAGGTGAGACCCTGCGATTGACAACGCGCTCCTGCCGTCGCCATTTGTGTATTTCCCTCCCGAATGGAGCTTGAGTTGTCCGACTTCGAGGTAAAACCGCTTCTGCGCGTACTGGGTCCTCTGGGGGTCGTGTTTCTCACGCTGTCGGTGTTGTCACCCGGCGCGTCCGTGCTCGTGGCCGGAGCGGACGTGCTGCACACTGCCGGCACCGGCGCGCCGCTCGCCTTTCTGCTCGGCGGCGTGCTGACACTGATCTTCACCTTCTCGCAGGCGGAGCTCGGCTCAGCGTACCCGCTCGCTGGCGGCGATTACGCTATAGTCGGCAACTCGCTCGGTTCGCGTGCAGGGTTCGTGCAGTTCGGCATCACGCTGATAGGGTCGCTCATCTTTCTCGCCATCTGCGGCACGGGTGTCGCGCTCTACATGCGCGCACTCTGGCCGGGCCTTCCATTCGGCGGGACGGCGATCGGAGCACTCGCGCTCGCGAGCTCTATCGCCATTTTGAATATTCGAACGGGAGCGCTGTTCACCGGCGCATTTCTGCTGGTGGAGTTGTTTGCGCTCGCACTGCTCGCGGTGCTCGGCTTCGGCCATGCCACACAGAGCGCGGTGCAGATTTTCACGCATCCGTTGTCGTTTGCGGGAGGGAGCGGATCTCCCTTCTCGCTCAGCGCACTGGCCTTGGCGATCGCTGCAGGATCATGGGCGACTAGCGGCGCGGGGCAGGCGATCTACTTCAGCGAGGAGATGCACGAGCCGAAACACATTGGCCGGCTGGTGATCATGATCGTCGTCATCACTGTCTTTTGCGAATTCGTGCCGGTGCTGGGCGTAATCGTGGGCACGGACCATTTGTCGAGCGTGCTGGAGAGCGAATCGCCGTTCAACGCATTCCTCGCCGAGCGTGCGTCACCGGTATTCGCAACGATCGTGACGATTTGCGTGATCGCGGCACTCTTCAACGCGTGCATTTCGGTACTCAGCTGCTACGGTCGCTTCATCTACAGCTCGGGGCGCGACCGCATTTGGCCGGGGTCGCTCAACCGGCTGTTGTCGACGGTTCACAGCCGATTTGGCTCGCCTTGGGTCGCGACGCTGTCTCTTGCCGCTACCGCCGCCGCGTGCTGTTTCATCAGCTTGCCGCTGTTGATCATCCTCGCGTCGGGCTTCCAGATCGTAACGTGGATGATGCTGAACCTCGGCGTCATCGCGGGGCGAAGACGTGGCACGACCGGTGTTCCCGGCACCTTTCGAACGCCGCTCTTTCCGCTCATGAACGTGCTGAGCCTCGCCGCGTCGGCAGCACTCGCCTTCTCTGCGTGGGAGGATGTTGCGGCAGGGCGCCCGGGGATGCTGGTCGTCATCGCGACGATCGCGCTCTCGCTCGCCTATTACGAGCTCGTGCTCGTGAAGCGCCGGGGCGGATGGACGATGTTCAGTGGGGTGAGGACAGCCGAGACGTCGTGATGGCGGAAAATACAAGAGCGCCCACGACGAGAGATCGTCGCGGGCGCTCTTTGCATTGTGAGCGCTTATTGCGTTGGATGCAGATTGGACACGGTGGCATCGTACCCGCCGCCGGGATTATTGTTGAATGCGGAGAGATGCGTTGGGTATCCGAGCACGGAGTCGAACTCGAGATTCACCGTCGCGCCCTTCTCGCTGAGAAACGAGTGCGCGTAGAGGAAGAGCCCATCGATGGTCGGGATGACGAGCGTGACTTCCGGCGGCAGCCCCGTGTCCGCGTCGATCACGCTCGAGACCGTATCGGCCGTTACGGTCACGTGCACGTTGGCATTCCCGAGAGGCGCGCTATTGTGGTAGTCGTACGTGTACGAATGGAAGCTGCGGTTCGCCCACTGCGTCTGGTGCTGCAAGAGCTCGAGCGCAACCGCGTTACTCGTGGCGGATGTCGCGTCGCACGCAGCCAGGGAGCCCAGGACTGCAAGTCCAACCACGAAGGATCGCATGTGCCCTTCACCGTTGAGCGTCGGATCGAACTGCCTGCCCTTTCACAATTGCGACCTTTCATGATGCACGCAAGCGACTATTCAGGACACCCCCCAAGTTGTCACTCGAGTGGCTGCAGATTCGTCACTCGCGCGAGAAAGCCGCCGCCCGGATTACTCGGCTGTGCGCTGATGAGGGTGAGATTCCCGTATGTGTCGTCATAGCCGAGCGAGAGCGAGTACCTCCCGTTGTTCGCGAAGAAGTCCGCCTCCCCGAAGAGATCGTCGATTGTCGGCCAGGTGCGCGGCACCGGTGGCGGAGAGCCGGTCGTCGTGTCGATCACCGAAGAGAGGGTGTCGTTCAGCACGGTGATGCGCGCGTTATAGCTGGTGTTGAGCTGACTTTCGGAATAGTCGAAGCGGTACGAGTGGAAGGTGCGCCGGGCCCACTGCGCTTCGTGCTCGGCGAGAGCTGCCTTGTCGACCTCCGTTACCGCCTTCGTCCCGCCGCAGGCCGCTACTGCGGCAACTATCGCAATACAGACAGCGAGTGAGCGCATACGACTGCTACTCCCATTCGATCGTGGCGGGTGGCTTCGAGCTCACATCATACACCACACGATTGACCCCGCGCACTTCGTTTATGATCCGGTTGGAGATTCGCCCCAGCACGTCGTGCGGGAACGGGAACCAGTCCGCCGTCATTCCGTCGAGACTCGTGACCGCGCGCAGGGCGACGACGTTCTCGTAGGTGCGATAGTCGCCCATGACGCCGACACTACGAACCGGGAGCAGCACGGCGAACGCCTGCCAGATGTCATCGTAGAGCCCCGCTTCGCGAATTCCCTCGAGGTAGATCGCATCCGCGCGCTGGAGCACGTCGATCTTCTCGCGCGTGATGTCGCTCAGGATGCGGATCGCGAGACCGGGTCCCGGGAATGGATGCCGGCCGACGATCGTCTCGGGGAGCCCGAGCTCGCGTCCGACCTTCCGGACCTCATCCTTGAACAGCTCTCGGAGCGGCTCGATCAGCGCGAACTTCATGTCCGGCTTGAGCCCGCCCACGTTGTGAT
>JBDTXL010000060.1:0-6444 GCA_040006195.1 Gemmatimonadota bacterium
TATCTCGGGATGTCGGAGGCCGGTGAGGAGATGATCCGGCGCGCGCATGCGGTGCATCCGATCTCGGCGCTGCAAAGCGAGTACTCGTTGTGGGAGCGGAACCTCGAGCCGCGCATCATCCCGCTGATTCGCGAGCTGGGCATTGGGCTCGTGCCATTCTCGCCGCTCGGCCGCGGCTTTCTCACCGGCGCCGTGAAGCGCGCAGAGGAATATCCAGCCACGGACCACCGCCACAACGATCCGCGCTATCAGGGCGAGAACTTCGACGCCAACGTGAAGGCGGCGTCGGTGGTGCGGGAGATGGCGACGGAGAAAGGCGCGATGCCGGGGCAGGTGGCGCTCGCGTGGCTGCTGCTCAAAGGCTCGGACGTCGTGCCGATTCCAGGAACGAAGCGGCGGAAGTACCTGGAGGAGAACACAGCGTCGGCCGATCTGGCGTTGAGCGCAACCGAGATGGACACGCTCGACGCGGCGCTCGCGCCGGAGAAAGTGTCGGGACCTCGGTACAATGCGAGGATGCAGGCGCTGGTGAATAGGTGATTGCCGGGAAAGCCGAGCGCCGTCGTTGCTCGACCCGCAATGTTTCCGAGCACCACGACTGTGTTCCGCTTCGATTCTCTCGTCCCGGTACCATGCGTCGCTCCACGATCACATTCATCGCGCTCATCCCCATGGCGTTTGCTGCCTGCGCCGCGTCCACGACACAGTCCGGGGCGATCGGCACTGGCGCGAACTTCTGGCCCGTGAGCCCGGTTGGCGCGGTGTACACGCTGATGCCGTCGCCGACGACGGTGGTCTACGGCGGCTATGATCCCCTCGCCACGCCGGCGTTGCGCATCGCGTCGGGAGACGAAGTGCTCGCCGGCGCGGTATCGACGTGCGGAGCGCGGCTTCTCCAACCGGGCGTGGACAGCGGGACAATCGAGCCGGCGTACCGCGCCATCGTAGCTGCGGTACGGGACTCGACGCTTCGTCGTGGGCCCGGTGGGCACATCCTCACCGGCCCAATTTATGTGAACGGGGCTGAGCCGGGGGACGTGCTCGAGGTGAGGATCGAGTCTATCGCGATCGACCTGCCGTATGCATGCAACGGCTTCGGACCACGCGGCGGCTTCCTCCCCGAAGACTTCCCGGGCGAGTCGCGTTCGCGTGTGATCCCGCTCGACCTGCAGCGTATGGTCGCGCATTTCTCCGATTCCCTCGGGATCGCGATACCGCTGCATCCATTTTTCGGGAGCATCGGTGTCGCCCCGAGTCCCGAGCAGGGGCGCATCAACAGCGCTCCGCCCGGAACGCACGCCGGCAATCTCGACAACAAGGCGCTCGTCGCCGGAACGATCCTCTATATCCCGGTGCACACGCGCGGCGCGCTACTCGAAATCGGCGACGGCCACGCGGCACAGGGCGACGGCGAGGTCGACATCACGGCGCTCGAGACGGCACTGCGCGGTCGGTTCCAGCTCATCGTACGCAAGGACCTGCACTTCGATTGGCCCCGCGCGGAGACGCGTACGGACTGGATCGCGATGGGAGCAGACTCCAACCTGACGGTGGCCACGAAGATCGCCACTCGTCAGGCGATCGCGCTGCTCGGCGACAGCTACCACCTGTCTCGCGAGGATGCCTACCAGTTGCTGAGTACGGCCGGCGACGTGCGCATTACGCAGCTTGTGGACGGCACCATGGGCGCGCACGTCATGATTTCGAAGTCCCTGTTCTCCAGGCGGCCGCGCGATTAAGTCAAGCTCGACACATCGTTATTTCTTCACGTTCGAATGGAAGTAGCTATCGGTGTGGTCGAGCCAGTCCTGACGAATAGGGCTGAAGATGTCCACGTCCAGCGTGTCCTCGAGCGCCTCGGCCATGTGCGGCACGTTCGAAGGAATGTGCAGCACCTCGCCCGCGCGGACGATCACTTCCTCGGCACCGTCTTCGCCAATCCAGAACTTGAGCGCCCCCTCCACGATCCAGGTGATCTGCTCATTCTCGTGCGAGTGTCGCGGGACTACGCATCCCTTATTCAGGTAGACTTGTGCCAGCATCACGCGGTCGCCCGTCACGAGGCGACGCGACAGTTGCGCGGTGACGGACTCTTTGGGAAGATCGGTCCAGCGGAAGTGACGGACGGAGGTGTGCGAGGACATGGCGGCCGGATTGGGTGCGGGAGAGGACGCAGTTACGCGGAGGAGCTGTAAGTATGCAGAGGCATTGGAGACGCCGGTGAAACCGAGGAGGAGAGAAACGAAATGGCCGAAGCATCAATGAAAAAAACGGACGCGAAAAACGGAGCGCAGTTCGCCTCCTTCGATCTCGATCCCCGCGTGCTCGCCGAGCTCGCGGCCCTGGGCTACGAGGAGCCTACTCCCGTGCAGCGCGAAGCGATTCCGCCGCTCCTCGCGGGACGCGACCTCCTCGGTCAGGCGGCGACGGGCACGGGGAAGACGGCGGCGTTTGCACTCCCGCTGCTCGAGCGCCTCACGCCGGATGCGTTACCGCGCGAACGGACGGTGGCGCTCATCCTCGTCCCCACGCGCGAGCTCGCGATGCAGGTGGCCGAGGCGGTACACCGCTATGGACGCGGGATCGGCGTCCAGGTGCTGCCGATTTACGGCGGCGCGCCGATGGAGACGCAGCTCCGGGCGCTCAAGCGTGGTGTCGACGTGGTGGTGGCCACACCCGGTCGCGCGCTCGATCACATTCGCCGCAAGACGCTGCGCCTCGGGAGCGTGCGCATGCTGGTGCTCGACGAGGCCGATGAGATGCTCGACATGGGATTCGCCGAGGATCTCGATGCGATCATCGCCGCCACGCCGGCCGAGCGACAGACAGTGCTCTTCTCGGCAACGCTGCCGCCGCGCATCACCGAGATCGCCGCGGCGCATCTGCGCGATCCGGTGCACGTTCGCATCGACCGCGAGGTGGTGCCTGAGGGCAATGCGCCGAAAGTACGGCAAGTGGCGTACATCGTGTCGCGCGCCGATAAGAAGGCGACGCTCGGGCGCATCCTCGACGTCGAGAGCCCCGTCGCCACAATCGTGTTCTGCCGCACGCGCACGGAAGTCGACGAGCTGACGGAGATGCTGAACGGGCGCGGCCTGCGCGCCGAAGCGCTGCACGGCGGTCTGTCGCAGGATCAGCGCGACCGCGTGATGAAGCGCTTTCGTGCCCACACCACCGACCTCCTCATCGCCACCGATGTAGCGGCGCGCGGGCTCGATGTACCGCACGTGTCGCACGTCATCAACTATGGTGTGCCGTCGGCGGCCGAGGCTTACGTGCATCGGATAGGGCGCACGGGGCGCGCGCGGCGGGAGGGCGTGGCGATCACGCTCGCCGAACCGCGGGAGCGCGGGCTGCTCCGCAACATCGAGCGGCTGACCAAGCAGCGCATCGAGATCGCCACCGTCCCTACGGTGGCCGATCTGCTTACGCACCGGCTCGAACAGAGCCGGGCCGAGCTCCGCGCCACGATTTTGGCGGGTGATCTCGATGCCTATCGCGCCGTCGCTGAGTCGCTGACGGCGGAGTTCGACTCGCTCGACATCGCCGCGGCCGCACTCAAGCAGCATAGGGGGCTCGATGGTGTGTTGGTGGAGGAGGAGATCCCCACGACGGCGACACGGGACACGGGGCACGGGTCACGGGAGGCGAAACTCGACGCGCGGAGCTCCCGACGCCGGAAGGATCGCTCTGAGTCCCGGGTTTCAGCTTCCAAGTCCGACGTTCCGCTTTCGATTGCGCGGCTGTACATCGGCGCGGGGCGCAAGGCGAAGGTGCGGCCGGGCGATCTGGTGGGGGCAATCGCCAACGAGGCGGGGATCGATGCCGGCGCGATCGGCGCCGTGCGGATCACCGATCGCTACTCGCTGGTGGAGGTGCCGGAGGAGTTCGCCGCCGACGTGATCGCTGCGCTGCAAGCCACGACCATCAAGGGGAAGCGCGTCGAGGTGAGGCGGGATCGCGACGAGCGCTGATTTGGCGTGCGAACCGACTGCGCTACCAAGTGGATGATCCGCGATGCCGAAGCTGCGTCAGCGCCCAAGCGGCGTGTTGGCGTACGAGCGGCTCGTCGTGCGAGAGTGCGGCCTCCAGTGCCGGCAGATCGTCCGCCACGCCGACATTGCCCAACGCAACTGCCGCGTTGCGCGCCAAGCCCCGCCGCTTTGCCCGCTTCATCGGGGAGCCCTTTAACGCGGCGCTGAGCTCGGACTGCGACATGGCGAGCAGCTCGCGGGCCAGCGTCCGCGCGTCTTTGAGAACGCCGCCGGTTCCTAACGCGCGCCGCACGGCGAACGCGGGCTCCTCGAGCGACTTCGAGAACTTCTCGTTCCACGGGCAGACTTCCTGACAGATGTCGCAGCCGTAGATCAGCCCCCCGATCGCCTCTCGAAATTCGTGAGGGATCTCACCCTTCGCCTCGATCGTGAGATACGAGATACATCGCGTCGCGTCGAGCACGCGCGGCTCCACTATCGCGTGGGTCGGGCACGCGTCGATGCATCGCGTGCACGTGCCGCAGTGATCGCTGTCAAAGGGCGCGTCGGGTACGAGCTCCAGCTCGATTAGTAGCGCGCCGAGAAAAAAGAAGGAGCCGAGCTCGGGATTGAGGAGGTTTGTGTTCTTCCCGAACCATCCGAGCCCTGCGCGCTGGGCGAGGTCGCGCTCGAGCAGTGGTCCAGTGTCCACGTACGCACGGCCGCGCACGGCGCGCCCGAGCTCCTCGGCGATCCACGCGTGCAGCTCGCGGAGCTTCGCGTCGAGCACATCATGGTAATCGTCGCCGCGTGCGTATCGCGCGATGGGGCCGGATGGTTCGGCGCCTCCGTAGTTCATCGCGACGACGATCGCGCTCTGCACTCCCTCGTACGGGAGACGTGAGTCGCGGCGTTTGTCGGCCCACTTCGGCAGATAATGCATCTCGCCGGCGTAGCCGCGCTCGAGCCAGCGATCGAAGTGTGGCGCGGTGCTGACGGTGCCGAGCGTCGTGATACCGACGAGATCGAAGCCCAGCCCGAAGCCTTGCGCGCGGATGCCTTCCTCGAGCGAGCGCACGGCGGCGGTGGTCACTGCGGGCGCACCGCCCATCGCGCGTAGCGCTCGACATCGTCCGCGGGTGCGACGGCATCGTAGTCGCCATACGCGGTGTACATTCGCCACCGTACGTAGTCGCGCGGAGGGAGCGGGAGGAAAGGCGGAATGCCGTACCAGCCGCGTTTCCTGAAGCGCCACGCGACGCGGAGCAGCGCGACTCCGAGCGACGGAGAGCGCAGCGAGCGCGCGGTGAGCGCGAGCACGAGCCGGGGCCAGGTGCGAGCGCCGGTGGCTGGTACGGTATGATTATCCATTCGGGCAAACTCAATCTCGCGGAGCAGCCGTGCTGTATCAACTAATGTCGATCTCGGGGGCAATTCTGGTGCTGATTGCCTTTGCCGCTCTGCAGATGGGGAAGATGGATCGCCGAGACAGGTGGTTCAACATTTTGAACTTCGTCGGGTCGGTGCTGCTGGGGCTGACCGCGGTTCACGACCGGCGGTGGGGGTTCATCGGACTGGAATTCATCTGGGCGGCGTTTTGCATTCCGCCGTTGTTTTCGAAGAAGGAAGTCCGGTGAAATCTTAGCGCTAAGAAATCACTACCTCGGCGCCCACCAATAGCTCCACTTCACCATCAATACGCTGCTCGCCGGCACGCGCCACGACTCCGTTCCGACGATTACTGCTCGATCCTGCACATCGCCGGCAAGCAGCACATCATCCGCGAGACACTCGGCTCACGCGAGAAGAAACTCGACCCACGCGCCTTCGCGCGCATCCATCGCTCGGTGATCGTGGAATTCTCGAGGCCGCAACGTAGCTCCGCGCGTCAGATGAAGGAGGCACCGTCCAGATCGCGCGCCGGAGCTAGTCCAAGCGCCTCGAGCGCGCTCGGCATCACATCCGCTGTTCGTCGCGGAATGCCGCGTATTGGTCGACTCGTGAGCAGCGGAACGAGCATGTGGTCACGGTGCAGCGAGCCGTGCGTGCTGATGTGCCGGATCGGCTCCCACTTCTCGCGAAAGTCCCATCCGGGCGCGGCGGAGACTATGATGTCCCCCACGCGCGACGATGCGGCGATCTGCGCGATCTGTGCGACGGCGTCGGGGTAGTCGCTGCCCGCGAGCGCGTCGTACGCGTCGAGTGCGGTGACGTGCTCGAGCTCGAGACCGGCCCCGAGCGGGTCGCCGTGAACCGTGCGATACGAGAAGCGCCCTCCCACGCTTTCGATGATCGCCGAGCCCCGCGTGCGCGAGCGCACCTCCGTGCGACCATCGAGCTCGGGAAGCATCACGATGTCAACCGACTCCCTCGCGAGCAGCGTCTCGACGAGCGGCTCCCATCGCTCCCTCAGCGCTCCCCACCCCGCGCGCGCCCGCCGCTCGAGCTCGACATACAGATGCGCCATCGC
>JBDTXL010000061.1:0-2959 GCA_040006195.1 Gemmatimonadota bacterium
ACCGAGTCCTGATTCATCGGTGCGCCGGGATGCGGCTTCCCCAGCGTGGCCGTCGACGCGAGGAACTCCAGCGTGAAGTCGGAGGCGAGGCGGCCGTTCACTCGCACACTCGACATCGGCGTCAGCGTCGCGCAGCCGGGTAGCGCATAGAGTGCGTCGGCGGTGTCGGACCACATCCCGCGCTTGATGTCGACGGTGCCGTTCGCGAGACCGCCCTGATACAGCGGATAGCTCCTGCCCGCGTGCTGATACATGTCGTCGAACTTGTGCCATCCAGCGGGAGACAGACGAATCGCCTTCAGCTTCCCTCCGACGATCGCCGCGATCGGAACCATACGCGGATCGCTGCTCTCGCCGAACACCTGGAAGAGCACGTGGGGCTTTCCGGCGAGATCCAGCTCCTCGCCCGGGGAGAGCTGCGGCGGCCCCGATTTCTGGCCCGCGCGCACGAACTCCTTTGCCTTGTCGCATCCGGTAAGGACCATTAGGATGGTCGCTAAGCTCAAGAGTCGGGAGATCACAGCGGAGTGAAAGAGTTGGCGATGGATGGGGCGAGCAGTGCGGACGATATGAAAAACGGCGCCTTCGAGACCCTCCGAAGCGTGCACGCCGCCCAGCGACATCTTCTGCGCCTGGTCCCCAACGTTCGCACGGCAACCGGTGGTGGATCGCCGCTGGAACGCCTGGAGCGGGACATGGAGCTCCCGCATGTGATAGACGCGGAGGGCGCGGAGGATGCAACTTTGCGCGCCCGCCCTGTGCCCGGCGCGCCAATCCCGGCAATTCGTGCCTTTCTCGATGGCACGCAGCGCAGCCAGGTCCTCGGCTGGATTGGGGCCTTCCCCCTCGTGTACGGCACCTCCGGCGCGGTGGTGCGCGAGCGGATCGACCGGCGCCTCGGCACATGGCGGGCGCCGCTCGTCCAGCACCGCATCTACGCCCCGCTGGCCTACGTCGCGCGCGAGGAGCTCGAGGGCGCGCTCGGCGGGATGCTCGAGGACACGACGCGCCCTGCGCCCGATGGGACGATCCCGGCACCGCACCCGACGCTCCTCCTCGAGCGGGCGACGCTCGCCGTCTCACGCGACCGCGAGCGACTCGAGTTGACGCTGGCCGAGCGGTGGTGTGCGGAGCGGGGTGACGACCCGATCATGATCGACGGCGGCATCGGATCGAGCGAGGCGGTTGCGCAGGCGGCGTGCGCGATCGGCGTCGTGAAGTCGCATCGCTCGCTGTACGCAGAGGGCGATGCGCTCGGAGTCGTGCTCGCGCTCGGGAAGGGCGAGCGCTCGAGCGTGATCCGCATCGCGCCGCGCGCGCGGAGCGAGGTGCTGAGCTGGTACCTGCGGCTGCGCGACACCGAAGGGCGCGACGCGCTGTGGGGGCTCGTGCGCGTCGAGATGTGCGTCATCGACGGCGCGAAGATCAGCGCGCGCGCGGACGAGATCTCGAGATGGCTGTTGGCCGAGTCGTCGCCGCTGGCGGCGCCGGACCCGCGGTGGGACCGGATGGCGTACGGGATCCGCAGCGCCGAAGAATTTCTCCGCGCCACGACGAACTAATTCGTGCGGCGCGAGATGCGCCGCGTCGCACCGTGTCATCGATTTACGTTTCGTATCCAGACGCGGCGCCGCCGCGCGCGCTCGCATTCGAGGATCCATGACCGCACCGCTCGGGCTCGTCGTCGCGACGGAACGCACGCCCAACACTCCACATCAGTTCCAGTTCTGGACGGCGATCGATTCCCCGGTCGGCATCGGCACGATCGTGCGCGTCGACGGACGGCAGCCGGTGGACGGGCGCATTCCGCATGTGTACGGCGTGGTGACCGAAGGCTTCAGCTATACCGATCTCGCCTCGCCGCTCTTCGATGTACTCGGCCACGACGGTGATCCGGGGCAATCCGCGTTTGCGCCGACGGAGCGCGCGGAGGTGCGGCTCTACGTCGCGGCGGTGCTGCGCCACGTTCCCGAGGAGCCGCTGCAGCCGGTGCCGATGGGCGAGGTTTTTCTCGCGACGGAGGCGGATGTCGCCGTGGCGCTGCGGATGGACACGTATCTGCGCGATGGCGCGAGCACCGGCATCCCGATCGGGCTCTATCGCTCCGGCGGCATGGACTCGGCCATCTACCTCGATGCGGAATTTCTCGTCGGGCCCGAAGCCGCGCATCTCAACATCACCGGCGTGTCGGGGCTCGCGACGAAGACGAGCGCGGTGGAGTGGCTGATGGCATCGCTCTTCGCGCACTTTCCGAAGAGCAAAGGCTCGGTGGCCGCGGTGTGCTTCAATGTGAAGGGCCCCGATCTCTGCTTCCTCGATCAGCCAGCGGAGCTCGAGGAAAACGACCGCGCAATGTACGAGACGCTTGGCGTTCCATGCGCGCCCTTCCCCGACGTTCGCTACTTCGCGCCGTACAAGGCGGACAACGTCTCGCTCAACACGCTGCGTTCGAACGAAGCGCTGTCGGCGAACGTCCAGCCGTTGACGTGGGGGCTCCGCGAGGTGCTGCAGTTCGCCGAGGTGCTGCTCAACCGAGATGACGTCGATGCGAAGGCCGATGCGCTGATCGACTTCATCAAGGAGCGGGTGCTCGACCGCGACTTCGAGGATCGCGTGCTCAAGCAGAAGCATCGGGTGCGCTCGTTCGCGGATCTCGAAGGATGGTTCAGGGATCTGCTCAGCGGACTCGAGGACCAGGGGAGCGAGCACTGGCGCACACATCACGTGGCGACGATCCGGAAGGTGCGGAACCGGCTCTCGAATATTTCCACGCGTTGCGCGGGACTCGTCACCAACGACGGCCATACCAGCGACCTGCCGTGGGGGGACTTCACGGATCGTGCGGTGTATGTAGTGGACGTCGCGCTGGCGGAGGAGGATGCGCAGGACCTCATCTTCGCGCGGGTCGTCTCGAAGCTGCGCGAGCATCTCGAGCGGCGCGATCTCGGCGTCACGCACG
>JBDTXL010000062.1:0-7082 GCA_040006195.1 Gemmatimonadota bacterium
TCCCGACTCGCGATACCTGCATCGAGAAGTGCCGGAGTGAGCCGTGGCTCGAGTTGCATGGCTGTAATGCGGCTCAAGTGCTGCCCGTTCATCCATTCCAGCTTTTTCGTATCGAAGATCGCGGCTTTCTTCTGAAGTCCGTCGAGCGAAAAGAGCGCGATCATCTCTTCGAGCGACATCACTTCTCGATCGCCGCCGGGCGACCAACCCATGAGCGCCAGGAAGTTGACCATCGCGCCGGGCAGAATCCCCTCCGTCTGATAATCGGCTACGGCAGTCGCGCCGTGCCGCTTGCTCAGCTTTTTCCCGTCCATCCCGTGGATCATCGGGACGTGCGCGAAGCGCGGCGGCTCGTTGCCGAGCGCACGGTAGAGCTGGATCTGCTTCGGCGTATTCGAGATGTGATCGTCGCCGCGCATCACGAGGGTGATCCCCATGTCGATGTCATCGGAGACGACGGCGAGATTATAGATCGGCGTCCCATCCGAGCGGAGGATGACGAAGTCCTCGATGTCCTTGTTCGGAAAGGCGATGCGCTCGTGCACGGCATCGTCCCACGCAGTCTCGCCGTGGGGAACGCGAAAGCGCACGACGAACGGCGAGCCCGCGTCGACGCGACGCTTGATCTCGTCGGGCGCGAGAAGATCGCAGCGGCGATCGTATTTGAAGCTGTCCTTCCGCGCAGCGGCCTCCTTGCGGAGCTGCTCGAGCTCGGCGGGAGTGCAGAAGCATCGATACGCGGCGCCGGTCTCGAGCAGAAAGTTCGCGTCTCGCTGGTGGCGCGCCAGACCGAGTGCCTGATGCACGACCTGCTCATCCCAACTGAGTCCGAGCCACTCGAGTCCTTCGAAGATCGCCCGCTCGCTCTCATCCGTGCTGCGCGCCTTGTCCGTATCTTCGATGCGGAGCAGGAAGGTACCGCCGGTCTGGCGAGCGTACAGCCAGTTGAAGAGGGCAGTGCGCGCGCCGCCCACGTGGAGGTAGCCAGTGGGGGATGGAGCAAAGCGAACACGGGGTGGGGCGAGAGGGTCGGCCATGTGCACGGCAAAGGGCAAAAAAAGGCAGCTCCGCCGAATCTTCACGGACCTGCCGACGTATCCCTTGAAGCTTAGACGGAATTGCGCCTGAACGCCATTTGAGAATCGCGGCGGGGGAGCACTCGAACAGCGCACGCCGCTCGCGTAGCTTATACGGGCTCCGAAAAGAAAAAGGCCCGCGCACCGCGCGGGCTTTTTCTCGTTGACGGAGCGGGAGGGATTCGAACCCTCGATAGGGGTTTAAAACCCTATAACGGTTTAGCAAACCGCCGCCTTCAGCCTCTCGGCCACCACTCCTGGATCCGGACTCGCGCCCGGCCGTAAAGTATAGTCAACGGAGAGTCGATGCGGTACCAGCTACAAGCTGATCGCGACGCGAAAAATGCTGTGCTGATTCGGCTCGCGCCAACGCTCGTCGCGGCGGGAATCGCGCTTCGGCTCTGGCAGTATTTCGCGCGGAGCGCGCTCTGGACCGACGAGGCGACGATCGCGAACAATATCGTCGATCGCTCGCTCAAGGAGCTGATCACCGCTCCGCTCGGTCACAACCAGGCGGCGCCCGTCGGCTTTCTCTTCTTCGAAAAGCTCGCGGCGATGACACTGGGCCCGCACGAGCTTGCACTCCGCGCCTATCCGCTGCTCTCATCGATCCTCGCACTCGTGCTGCTGTGGCGAGTGGCGAAGCGGCTGCTCCCCGCTCCGAGCATCCCCATCGTACTCGCACCGTTCGCATTCTCGCCGCTGCTCATCTTCCATGCGGCCGAGGTGAAGCAGTACTCGAGCGATGTGGCGATCTCGATCGCGCTGCTGCTCGTCACGCTCGAGGTGAGCGACGTCGATGCGATCGAGCCGCTGCCGAGGTGGCGCATCGTACTCGCGGCGGCCACGGGGGCGCTCGCGGTCTGGCTCTCGCAGCCGGCGGTGCTCGTCGTCGCGGGGCTCGGCGTGGCGCTTGCGCTCGGCGCGCTCGGCGCGCGCGGGCAGCGAAGAGCGCGCCAGGGCACCCAGCTCGCGTTCATCGTAGGAGCGTGGGCGGTGAGCGCGCTAGCCGCGACGATCGTCTCGCTTCACCATCTCACCCCGAACGCACATCGCTTCATGAGCACCTTCTGGAGCGACGGCTTCTGGCCCCTGTCGCTGCGGCATCCGTCGAGCGTCGCGTGGCCGCTCCCCCACATTGCGCTGCTTCTCGGGAGCCAGCTCGGCCTTCCGACCAGCATCGGGCTGGCGTGTGCGCTGCTCTCCGCGGTGGGGATCGTCGCGACGTGGAGAAGCGGGTGGCGCACGTCTCTAGTGCTCGTGATGCCGCTCGTCATCGCGCTCGGCGCATCGGCTGCGGCGCTGTATCCGTTCGCCGAGCGGCTCGCGCTCTTTCTCGTTCCGTCGCTGCTGCTGCTCACGGCGATCGGGGTAACCGAGATCGCGGCGAGCGTTCGCCTCAAGTCCGGTGCGAGCATCGTGATGGCAATGGCGACGATCTTCGTGCTCGTCGTGGAGGCGCAGGCGCTCTACGCCGCGCCGCCGGCGTATCGTCGCGAGGAGATCACTCCTGCGATCGCGTATCTGCGGCGCGCGAGTCGTGCTCCCGATGCGAGCTACATCTACTACGGCGCGGAGCCGGCGTACGCGTTTTACAATGCGCGCGATGCGCTGCCCGCGCGTGCCACGATGGGCGGATGCCATCGCGGAGACTCGCATGCGTACCTCGCTGAGCTCGACCGATTTCGCGGACGCTCGCGCGTGTGGCTGCTCTTCGCTCACGAGCTCCCGCGGCTGCATGAGCGAGAGATGATGCTCGCACATCTCGACTCGCTCGGATCGGCGCGCGACAGCATGACGGTGAAAGGGCGCGATGCGAGCGGGAATTCGACGTACGTGCGCCTTTATCTCTACGATCTCGCGGCGTCGCCACCGATTGATCGCACCGTGGCGCGCGCTAATCCCGACTCGCCATCCGCGGTGATAGAGCCGCGTCTCCAATGCGCGCCGCCCGGCGAGTAGCCTCGATAACTACGGCTGCGCCGCTCCGCTCCCGAAGGGAATCGACAGTCCGATCGCGAGACCGCCGCGGGGTGCGGGGCCGATGAGCAGCCCTGTTGCAGGGCGATCGTGCACTCGCTCCCAATGCTCGGTCTTGTGCCGTCGTGCAATCGCGACGCCCGAAACGAGCCCGACGACGCCGAACGGCACAGCCAGTAGTGCAGCGTCGATCCCGCAGTAGGCTCCGCCGCTGTGCGCGCAAAACAGCTTTCCACCGAGGGCGACGACGCCCACTCCCACCGCAAGCCCGATGGCGCCGTCGCGGGCAACCGTGCCGAAGCTGGTGAATCGCCCGCGACTGAGGTCCACCGCGCGCACACTCTCCATCGGCATCGAGAGGAGAGTGCTGCTCATGCCGAGGTGCAGGCTGATCGAGTCACTGGACATCGCGACGAGCGAGCCCTCGGTCGGGAGCGCGACGCCGGTCTGAATCACGCGAATGCGGGAGCCGGGGGCGATCACCTGCGCGCACGCTCCCACTCCGCAGAGTGTAACGAGCGCGGCGGCGAGAAGAGCCGGGAGATGCGGAGGTAATTTCTTCACGCCTTCTCCAGCGATGTCGAGGACCTGAGACATCGGCCATCGATGGCGAAATCAGCGGGCAGGGTGGGATTCGAACCCACGGGACCCGTGAAGGTCCACCGGTTTTCAAGACCGGAGCATTCAACCGCTCTGCCACCTGCCCAGACGTTCGAACGCGACTATAAATCGCATGCGTACGTTAGGAAAATCGCATCTTGCGCGTCGCCGCGCCACCGACGGTTGCGTTTGCGCAAACGACGCGCGTGGCACGTGTAAGCCGCCCATACCGGGTGAGCGTCGAACCCATCTTTGCGCGTCAAAACCTGAAACTCGGCGCCGCCGCCGGCGTTCATCCTCTATCGGCGCCGTACGAATCGCGCATCGGCCAGAGCCGTACGTCAGGGAGATCGCAACATGTCACAGAACGCGATGCAGCACGACACATTGCACTTGAGCGCGCTCGATCAGACGCCTGTTTCCGAGGGGACGACGGCTGCTGCCGCGCTCCGCAATTCAATCGACCTTGCGATTCTCGCCGAATCGCTCGGCTACGATCGCTATTGGGTGGCCGAACATCACGGCAGCCCGATGATCGCGGGGCCGTCGCCCGAGGTGCTCATCTCTGCGATCGCCTCGGTCACGTCGCGCATGCGCGTTGGCAGCGGTGGCGTCATGCTTCCGCACTACAGCGCGCTCAAGGTTGCCGAGAACTTCAGCGTGCTGGCCGGTCTCTTTCCGGACCGCATCGATCTGGGACTCGGCCGCGCGGCGGGCACCGATCCGGAGACATCGTTCGCTCTGCAGCGCGACCGCCGTCAGCGATTGCCGGATGACTTCCCGCAGCAGCTCGAGGAGCTCCTCGGCTATCTCCACGACACGCTGCCGCGCGACCATCCATTCCAGCGACTCGCTCCGATGCTTCCGGGTGTGCCGGAGCGACTCGAGCCGTGGCTGCTCGGCTCCTCGCATCAAAGCGCGATGTGGGCGGCCGAGCTCGGGCTTCCGTACGCGTTCGCTGATTTCATCAATCCGGCAGGCGCCGAGATCGCGAGGTTGTATCGCGAGCAGTTCGCGCCGTCGGCGGAGCTCGCGGCGCCACACGTGATGGTCGCGGTATCGGCGATCGCGGCGGAAACGAGCGATGAGGCAGAGCGACTCGCGTCGAGCATGCGCATGGCGATCACGATGCTGCGCGCGGGGTCATCGATCGCGATTCCGACCGTCGAGCGCGCGCTGGCGTTCCTCGAGCGCTATCCGGAGCCGAAGATGATGCCGGTGGGGCGGCGCGCGGTGGTCGGCGACCCGCACGAAGTGCGGCGCGGCCTGATGGCGGTTGCGACGGAATACGGTGCCGACGAGGTGATGGTGGTGACGATCACGCACGACCACGAGGCGCGTCGGCGCTCATACGAGCTCATCGCCGAGGCGTTCGAGCTTTCGACGCCAGCGGGGGCGGTGAGGGCGGGGGCATCGATCTCTTGAATTCAAGATAATTCGTAGAAGCCCTCGATCGCCCAACCGATCACGCGATCGGTGTACAGCACCCGATAGGCGTCCGTGCCATCCTCCAGCGCCACCTCACGCACCAGCGCCTTGAGCGCGCGCACGAGCTTCTCCGGCGGGCAGCGGTTGAGCCGCGCATGAACCGCGCACGAGCGCACCGCTTCTCGCACGATGCGCGTGTCGTAGCGATTCGATTTCCGCCCCGCGTTGAGCGCGTTGGCGATGACGGCCAGATCCGCGTGGAATGCCGCGGAGTCCTCGTATTGCTCGGCCGCCTGATTCGTCATCGCCGCCGCGTGCCGGCGTCCCTCCGGCTCATTTGTGCGTCTTCTTCCCCGTGTCCGTGAGCTTCACACCGCTTGCGCTGTCGGGAGCGAGCGGCACCGCCGTCTGTGTCGCGGGAAGCTGCGGAGCGAAGAGGCGGCTCAAATCCGTCGCATTTGCGAGTGCGCGCGCCGTATCCATGAGCTTACCCGACTGCGCCGAGTCGCTGCGCTGCGCGGCGATGTCGGCGAGGTCGACCGCCGTCGTGATGTAGATGTACGGGATGCCCACCGACGCCTTGTCGACCCACAGTCCGCGCTTGATCACGGCCTGCGCTCCGAGAAAGTCGTTGTACCAAAGCGCGTTCGTGCGCGCGACGTCGACGAATCCCTCACCCTGCAGCAGCACGGTGTCCTTCCCCGGCACGGGCGTGGTCTCGACCAGCTTCCGCGCGAGCCCCTGCATCAGGAGATTCTGGCCGAGGCCGAGCACGTCCTGCGGATAGCCACCGGCGGTGCGGCTGAAGTAGAACGGGCGATTCGGATAGTCATCCTTGATCATGAGGAGCACGACGATGTCCGCCTTCGCGAGCACTTGCGGCTTGATAGTCGCCTCGATGGATCCCTTCCTGAACAGCTGCGGCTCGCGGACCTCCTGATACTCCGGGATGCTGTCCGCCTGCACGGTGGTCATGTGCAGCGGCGGACCTTTCGGCATCGGCCACTCCTTGCCGCGATACACCGCCGGCCCCTTCGCCGCGTCGTACGGATAGACCGGACGTCGCACGAGCTGGCGCACGTACCAATCGGTGTTGAGAAGGGAGGTGCACAACACGAGCACATCCTTCCGCACGCCCTCCACTTCCTGCGCGTACCAGAGCGGGAAGGTGTCATTGTCGCCGGCGGTGATGAGAACGCCGTACGGCTCGACTGAATCGAGGAGGTCGTGCGCGAATGCGAACGTATCCGTCTGCCCGGCGCGCGATGCCGCCCGCCAGTTCGCGAAGAGCGGGATGAACGCGAAGGCGAGAATCCAGGAGCTGAAGATCCACGACTGTCGTCGCGGCGTTTCAACCATATCGCGGCCCACCTTCACTTCCTCGTTCCCGAACAGCGAGGCGACTCCTTCCCAAATGTAGATCATCCCGAGCGCGGTCCACACACCCCACGCCGAGAAAGCGACGATGAAAAAGTAGTCGCGATCGCGCACCTCGCAGTTCACGTCGGGCGGATTGCCCATCGCCAGGCACTGCGAGTGGCCGTACTTGAAGTTGAGATAATAGATGAGCACGACGGTGAGCGTCAGCATGAACGTTCCGAGGTACCAGAACGACTTGCGATCGCGCTTGAAGTGCACCCATCCACCCATCAGGCCGAGGAGCATGTAGACGAATGCGAGAATGGCCTGGAGACGCGGATATTCGAACTTGATGTCGCGCAGCCACTGCCAGCGGAAGTACATCCAGTACATGCCGAGCTGGCCTTCGACGTAGGGCGCCTGCCTGTCGAAGAGCGATGGCTTTCCGTATTGCCCGCGATTGAAGTTGTACCAGAACGAGTCCCACGTGGTGGGCTCGCCCTCATTGATTGCGGGGAAGTGCGCGGCGCGAATCGGCTGCGTGAGGAAGGGCGTCATGCCCAGGAAGAGCGCCAATACGCTGGCGACGATCAGCTTCCAACGTAGCAGCGTCTGCGGACGGCGCACGACCACTGCGAC
>JBDTXL010000063.1:0-1632 GCA_040006195.1 Gemmatimonadota bacterium
TCCGCAATCGCGGCGGCACCGTGCAGGAGGCGGACTACATGTATCCGCTCCCCGCCGGTGCCGCCTTCCAGGAGCTGCAGCTCTCGATCAACGGACAGCTCGTGAGCGGTGAGATCATGGACGCCGGGCGCGCGCGCTCGACCTACGAAGAGATCGTGCGACGCCAGCGTGATCCCGCGCTCGTCGAGTGGATGGGCTACGGATTGCTGCGCGCGCGCATCTTCCCGATCAATCCCGGCGAAGAGAAGCGGGTCGTGCTGCGCTTCCAGGTGATAGCGCCGCGCGAGGGCGATGCCATCCGCGTCGATTATCAGCGTGGGAGCGGGCACACGTTCACCGCCGGTGGCTCGCACGACACACGTGAGTCGTCGTTCTCGCTGCGCTATCCTCGGTCGGGGCGCTGCAACGCGTATTCTCCGACGCAGGAGCTGCAGTCGCACTCGAGCGGCAGCGAGTGCACGATCGATGTCGGCGGCGAAGGTGCTGCGGTGACGATTCTGATTCCGGCGCCGAGGAACGATCGCGCGTCGATATCGATGCTGGCGAATGCGGATGGATCGCAGGATGGCTTCGCGCTCATCACGCTGACGCCGCCGTCGGCGCAGGCCGCGGCGGTGCCGCGCGACATCACCTTCGTGCTCGATGTATCCGGCTCGATGAGCGGCCGCAAGATGGAGCAGGCGCGCGCCGCCGGGCGGCAGCTGCTCGGCACTCTCACGCGCAACGATCGCTTCCGGATGATCGACTTCTCGAGCGATGTCCGCACCTTCCGCGATGACTTCGTCGACGCGACACCCGCCAATCTCGACGCGGCGCGTAAATATCTCGACCAGCTCCAGGCCAACGGAGGTACGAACATCGATGGTGCGCTCGATCGCGCGCTGTCGCAGCCGCGCTATCCGGAAGGGGATGACGACGAGTACACGGGAGCGAACAGCCACCAGGGCGTGTCGCGGATGTCGCTCGTGCTGTTCGTGACCGACGGGGAGCCCACGGTCGGCGAGCGCGAGCCCGCCGCCATCGCGGCGCACGCCGCGCGACTCCGCGGATCACAGCGCGTCTTCACCTTCGGGCTCGGCGCCGACGTGAATGCGCAGCTCATCGAACAGCTCGCGCTCGAGGGGCACGGCACCGCGCAGTTCGTGCGCCCCGACGAAGATGTCGAGCGCGCGGTTGGTGTGGTCGCATCGCGGCTCACGAGTCCCATTGCGAGCGACCTGCGCGTCAGCGTCCAGTGCAAGGGATACTTGCGCTGTGCGCAGCTCGCCCACTCGCTCCCCGAAGGTCCCGTCGATTTGTTCGCGGGGCAGGATCTCGTGCTGCTCACGCGCTATACCGGCAGCGGCTCGGCGCGCCTCAGCTTCGACGGGCGGAGCGCGACCGGCCCGGTGCACTGGGAGAGTAACGTCGACTTCCCCGATCACGATCGGGACAATGCGTTCGTGCCCAGGCTGTGGGCGACGCGCAGAATCGGATGGCTGAGCGCCTCGCGCAGGCAGAACGGCGCGTCGCCAGAGGTCGACGACGAGCTGCGCATGCTCGGCGAGCGCTATGGCATTCCGACGGAGCTCACGTCATATCTCGTGCAGGAGCCGCAGCAGGTCGCAACGCCGATTCGCATTCGAGGGATGA